>JBDHYV010000001.1:0-32300 GCA_039811545.1 Bacteroidales bacterium
CATTGTTGTCAGTGTAGGTTCCGTTAGAATAACTAGTATCGGCAATGTTTGCCCCAATCAGGCTTTCGCCTGTTGATGCGTCGCGAATCAATCCTGAAATACTTATTTGCGCCTGCATTGCTACTGATGAAATGAGTAGAACCAAAGCCACATATAATGATACCAATATTTTCATTACCTAATAGGATGGGTAAATGGTGTCGGATAACACAGATGAATACGCCGCAAATATTCCGTATCCGTTTTCAATATTTGAGTAAACATCAAAAACCGGTGTGCCTCCCAATGCAAACTCAGGGTATCTTCCTGTTTCATAAAGCTTTAAGCTGCGCTTATGTAAGTAATATGATTCGCTAACTTTTCTAAGTTCAAGAACAAAAGGATATAATGTTGTTCTCCATTCTCCATCAATGCCTGAACTGCCAGCGCTACCGGTGGTGTAGTTTAGGCGCATGGTATAAATATGGCTCCCAATAGTTGAATTAGAAAAGAGCACTATTGGCAAGCCCTCTTTCAATAGAACAGGATCAACGATATTCAATAATTCGGCACTGTTCTCATCGTTCAAAAGTCTTATAACAACTTCATAATAGGCAACTTCATCTGGATTGTTTTCAAACGTGAAATTAATGGCAGGATAGGTGGTGCCTTCTTCATCCTTTCCTGCAATGGCAATGTGTTCAAGGTTTAATAAAACAGGTTTGGAAGGGATTTGGACAGAAGCGCTCACGAGGGTATATCCAGGAATCTGTACTTCACAATGATATGTTTTGCATGAATCGAGTCTGGTCTGAGCACTGTACCATCCTTCTTGTTCGTGCTGCAATACAATTTGATTGTTACTATCTTCATAGAATTGTACCGCAGCATTTTCAACGCCACTGATAGGTCCTTTTTCGAGCTTCGTGGCCATTGACACATGCACAAGAACCAAACTCCCGCTTGCGATGATGCTGTTTAGAGTGGGAACTTTTTCAAAAGGCGGAAATGTATCAAACACCTTTTCCCTGCAGCTTGATAAGAATAACATAATCATCAGAATGGTGTAGCGCATAAACTCTATTTTATGATTGAAAAATAAGCAATGCGCCTTTAAAAGGCACATTGCCTTGAAAGAATAAATTAGTTATGGAACTAAAAAGGTGTTACATTGCAATACTGCAGGATTAGTAGATGGAGTATCGGCCCAAGCATTGTATCCATCAAAATGTCCAATACCATCATGATTTACTCCAACTGATATCCATTGCTGACATAAAATTCCTTCCAAAGAAGAAGTGGATGTCCCTGAATTTGAATAGTTACCGATAAGCCTAACCCAGGAGTTTGAATTGTTATAAACATAGTATCCTGCTGCAACTTTGATATTACAACTTATTGTTCTTGTACACCAATACCAAACGCCCAGTGTTTTTTTGTATGGTCTGACCATGTATTGAACATATTGTTCTGTACTACCAGCATATTGCCCGGTAATAATACCAATCCTAAGGTATGTCCTGTCGTTTCCGTTTGTCGCCCTATTTTCTTGCCAAGTTCCGCAATTGTAGGTGTTATCTTTTAAATTCATTTCTTCGTTTTTGGCAAATATAAAGATACTACCATCATTTAGGCTTTGCTCAATATTATCCTCTTTTAAACCGTTTAGAACATCTTGATTTATTAGATGAGTGCCTATGGTCACATTCTCAAAGGTCTTGTAAACCGAATCACCAATCTGAAACTTTAGATCTTCATTTACGAAAACTCTATACAAATTTTGGAAAAGGACAGGGTTAATGATCATTTCGTTGTTCTCATCATAATCTACACGTAAATATTGAGGGTAAGATCGAACGTAAGCAAGCAGTTCTTCCTGAGTTTGAAATGCTTCAAAATCAATGCTATGGTAGAATTCATCAACCTCTTGACTGAACGAATAAAAATCTGACTGACTTTTTAAAAAGGGCAAATCTTCATGGGATTTTCCGCTTATTTGGTCTCTGATGCTGAGAAATTCCGAAACGCTTTGAAATTTTAGCATCTGTTTCGCAGTTGGATCAAAATCACGCTTGGCGGGGTTATCATTCTTTTCACACGAAGTAAAAACAAAAGTTAACAGGATTAGGAAAACCCCGATACATACTATTCTATTCGAAATCATAAAAATAATGATTTTAGGACACTGCCATTTTACATCTGTCAGTTATTAGATGCTTTTCCACTCACGCAGTCAATCAGTTGTGGCAATTGCGTGCCACTATAACCGGCGCAGGTTCGTTTGTGGCTTTTAACCACTTCAACACACGCTAAAACCTGTAAATGCGTGTGCCGCCACCCCTGTGATGTGTGAAAACATCCAATAAAACGCTGTTGCGGGTTGGTTTCAATAAGCGTTGTTGTATCTTTGCAGAGCCTCTTTGTGGTTTTGGTTAATACTTAGTTACGTTAACAGGTCGAGTATTCAGCCCCCATACGGAGGCTTTTTTATGCAAGGTGGCCGCCTTGGGGTATGTTGAATGTGGTTGATCATATCTTGTCTTTTTCATGTGACGTTGTTCGCTGCAAATATAAACGCCAAGCTCCATACGAATTTTATGGAGCTCCATAAATTTACGGTCTTTGATCAAAAAAATAATAGGTTTTCCTTTTGGTGCAATAGCTGATGTTGTGACCGGTTGTTCGGAGCAGCTTCAGGTAGTTTTCAATCGTTGGTCGCGAAACACAAAGTTTTTCGGCCAACTGTGCCGCCGTTCCGGTGTGCTGATCGTTGATCAGGCTAAGCAGTTGTTCAAGTTTTTGTTGTTTATTCAAGAATTGCATGGTTTCTGTTGTTTTGGCTGATTATAAAAAGCATTAGTGCGCACAGGCTCATCCATGGGCAAGCCTCTTGCTGCTAAACTGCTGCAACAAAGGATTGGGCTTGACATGAAATGTTGTTCCCCTTATAAGCGAAGGCCATAAACCGACGAGATAGAAGCGCTGAAGCAGTGTTTTGGCAGGAGTAATCAGGTTGTTCTGTATGTTTTTCATTTTTTTTGACACAAAAATAATCAAAGAAAAAATGTTGTTAAGCTTTTATCAGAAAATTCAGGCATTTGTCGGTGACTGAAACTCGTTGACCGGTCTGTATCAAAAAAAAAGGTTACAAAATACAACCCATCACACGTCACCCATCACACGTCACCCATCACTAGTAACCCCCTTGAAAACCTATTTATTGTTGAAAAAATTCATTGTTCTTTCAGCTCCTATGCTAACAAAACTTTTAATCATTTCCACTGCAATCGGGATTTTAGGTTCGAGAATCAGCATTTCCTGCTTGCTCCACTCACCCAGCACAAAATCAACCTGTTTGCCTCGCGGAAAGTCGTTGCCGATGCCAAAGCGCAGCCTTGCAAACTGGTTGTTTCCAAGGGTTTGGATGATGTTTTCAAGGCCGTTGTGGCCGGCATCGCTGCCTTTGGTTTTCATGCGTAGGGTGGCAAGGGGCAGGGCCAGATCGTCAACAACCACAAGCAGGTTTTCCTGCGGGATGTTTTCCTGCCGCAGCCAATATTGCACGGCTTTGCCGCTGAGGTTCATATAGGTGGTAGGTTTGATGACGATTAGTTGGCGGCTTTTGTATCGCAAGGAGGCTGTCTGGGCTAATCGAGCCGTTTCGAATCTGCCCGAAAGGTCGGTACACAAGGCATCGCCCACCATAAAACCGATGTTATGGCGGGTGTTGGCATACTCGGCACCAATATTGCCAAGGCAGGCGATGAGATATTTCATGGGCAAAAAAGAAGGTTAAAGAAAGTGAAAAATAAAGAAAAAAGGCATAAAAACATCGTTTTATGCCTTTTTTGATACGTAAAGGGTTTTTATTCTTCTTCAGGTGTAAGGGCCACGCCACGCGCTGTAGCCACTTCAACAATTACAGAGTTGAGATTGTCAATGAATTTGATCTGGTCAAATTCAAGATTTTTCACTTTGATGCTTTGGCCGATATTCAATTGCGAAAGACTGATTTCAACGAAGTCAGGCATATTGGCAACGAGACCCTTTGCGGTCAAGCGGGTGAGTTTCTGCTTGAGTTTTCCCCCACGAATCACGCCTGGCGAACTGCCAGTGAGTTTCACAGGTAGGGAAACAACAACCGGTTTGTCGTCCGAAATTTGGATGAAGTCGGCGTGAATTACCTGATCGCCAACAGGATGATATTGAACATCCTTAAGTAAAGTTTTAAATGTTTTGCCATCAATCATGATTTCGATGACAAATGTTTCGGGTGTAAAGATGATTTTTTTGAAAGCATCGAGACCCATGCTAAAATGAAACTGCTGGGTGCCTCCATAAAGTACGCAGGGCACTTGTCCGTTGTAGCGCAACGCTTTAGCATCTTTTTTCCCTACGTTCTCTCTCAGAGAACCGCTCATTGATACTGTTTTCATGCGATAAAAGAATTAAATTAGATGAATTGAGTTATTTAATCTGAAACAGGGAGCTGATGGATTCGTAGTTGACGACCCGCCGGATGACTTCGGCAAACAGCTCGGCTGTGGACAGTACTTTTATTTTTTCGTGTTCATATTTCAAAGGAATGGTATCCGTAACAACCACCTCGGTAAAGACAGAATGAGTGAGTTTTTCGTAGGCCTTACCCGAAAAAACCGGATGTGTACAGAAAGCTCTAACGCTATTGGCACCGTTTTCCATAATTAATTCACCGGCTTTGGTGATGGAGCCTCCCGTGTCAATGATATCGTCAATCAGAATCACATCGCGGTATTGGACATCCCCGATGAGCGATATTTCTTCCACCACATTAGGTTTGGTGCGTTGTTTGTAGCAAATCACAAAGCCCGTATTGAGGTTTTTGGCATAGGAGGCTGCCCTGCGTGTTCCGCCGGTATCGGGTGAAGCCATGGTAAGGTTGGGCAAATTAAGACTTTTGATATAAGGCACAAAAATATTTGAGGCATAAATGTGATCCACCGGTACATCAAAAAAGCCTTGAATCTGGTCGGCATGAAGGTCAATGGTGATGATGCGAGTGATGCCGGATGTAATCAGCAGGTTGGCTACTAATTTGGCAGCAATGGAAACACGCGATTTGTCTTTTCGGTCTTGCCTTGCAAAACCAAAATATGGGACTACCGCCGTAATCTTGCGTGCCGACGCCCTACGAGCAGCATCGGCCATCAACATGAGTTCAAAAAGATTTTCTGTGGGTGCAAAGGTTGACTGAACCAGAAAAACATCGCGTCCACGGATATTTTCATCAAAAGAAGGCTGAAATTCACCGTCGGCAAAGGTGATAAACGATGTCTTCCCAAGTGGAACACCATAGCTTTTTGCGATCTTGTCGGCCAGATTTTGAGACGCCCTTCCGGAGAAAATGCTTACAAGGTGTTCAGACATAACAACTTGGGTTTTTGATAATCGGCTGCAAAGGTAGTAATTTCATCAATAGCTACGAAACTATTTTCGCTTTTTGTTCGATTTTTCGCTGGGTACAGCAATGAATAAAAAAACCGGGTTGGCCCCGGTCTTTAAGTTTTTTCCCATGTCGGCACTCAGCCCTTGAGTTCTTTTACGGCGGCAACCATTTCGGGAAGCACCTTCATCGCATCGCCCACGATGCCATAGTCAGCAGCTTCGAAGATGGGTGCTTCGGGGTCTTTGTTCACGGCAACGATCACTTTCGATCCGCTTACACCGCCCAAATGCTGGATAGCCCCCGAGATGCCAAAGGCAAAATAGAGGTTGGGTGCAATGATTTTTCCAGTCTGGCCGACATGCTCGCCGTGAGGCCGCCAACCTTCGTCGGAAACAGGTCTTGAGCAGGCCATACCAGCCCCCAGTACCGAAGCCAGCTCTTCGAGGCCGCTCCAGTTTTCGGGACCTTTCATTCCGCGGCCACCGGCCACTACAATCTCGGCCTCACTGAGCAGAATCTTGCCGCTTACGGTTTGTGTCTGTTCAACGGTTAGTCCAAAATCCCCATTGGTAAGACCTGGTGCAAAGTCTTCAACGGCGACATTCACCCTATTTTCAACCAACCCAAAGGAGTTGTAGGAAAGTGTCATCACCTTAACAGGTGTATGAATCACGGCATGGCCTATAGCTTTGCCTGTAAACACATGTTTGTTCACCGTGAACGGGTCGAGCGATATTGGCAGGCCAACGACATTGCTCACTAGGCCGGCCTGAAGTTTAACGGCAAGGCGCGGAGCAACGGCTTTACCAAAGTTGTTGTGGGCCAGCAAGATGATTTTCGAACCCGTTTGGGTGGCAGCCATAGCAATGGCTTTGGCCGAAGCCTGATTATCGAGGCTGGCAAAACGGATGTCATCGGCCGTCAACACCTTCTTTATTCCATAGTTACCTAATTTTTGCAGCTCGTCTGATTCAACTTTCCCCAACGATAGGGCAATGGCGTTTTCGCCAACTTGTTTGGCAAGTGCTGCGCCGTAAGACGCAAGCTCAAGGGCTGCTTTTTTTATTTTTCCTTCGGTATTGTCAACAAATATCAGTACTGACATATTCTTCAGATTTATAATTCATAATTTTGATAATCCTCATTTACAACACCTTAGCTTCATCGCGAAGGGCATGAATAAGCTGGCTCACCTGATCTTCGGTGAACTTTTTGCAGGCGGCTTTGGCCGGCGGCAGGTCGAAAGAAGCAAAGCTAACGCGGGTGGCAGTATCCACCGGAGCGACCACTTCAAGAGGTTTGGTACGTGCCATCATAATGCCGCGCATTGCCGGAATGCGGGGTTCTTTGGCGATGCCTTTCTGAACGATAGCCATCATCGGACAGTTAAGTTGGACATTTTGGCTACCCCCTTCAATTTCGCGCACCAGCTTCACCTTATTGCCATCGAGTTGGAGATTGCTCACTCCCGAAACAGACTGTATTTCAAGTATTTCGGCCAGCATCCCGCCAACGGCAGCACCGTTATAGTCAGAAGCTTCGATGCCGGAAAATATCAGGTCGTATCCCTTGGCTACCTGAGCAAGCTGGGTGGCCACAAAAAAGGCATCTTTGGGTTCGGCATCCACACGGATAGCTTTATCGGCACCGATGGCCAAGGCTTTGCGAAGGGTAGCCTCGGTGTCCTGTTTGCCAACGTTGGCCACCGTGACTTGCTCGATGCCGCTGCCTGCTGTCTCTTTCAATTCCATGGCGCGTGTCAATGCAAGTTCGTCCCAAGGATTGATAATCCATTGAACACCGCTCGCATCGAAAGCCGTTTTGTCGGCATTGAATTTGATTTTTGTGGTTGTATCGGGCACATTGCCGATAAGAACAAGTATTTTCATAGACAAAATGATTAAGTTCGATTATCTGCTTTTGTTAAACCGGTTCAAAAAGTACAGTTCTGAATTTTATTTTATCAGGTCGCGCGAGATGATGATCTTTTGCACTTCGCTGGTCCCTTCATAAATCTGGGTAAGCTTGGCTTCGCGCATCAGACGTTCGACGTGATATTCTCTCACATAGCCATATCCGCCGTGAATCTGAACGGCTTCGGTAGTCACCTCCATTGCGATATCAGCGGCATATTGCTTGGCCATAGCACTTGCTACGCCGTAAGGTTTTCCCTGGTCTTTGAGCCAGGCGGCTTTCAGGCACAGGTTGCGTGCGTTTTCAACTTTCACGGCCATATCGGCCAACTTGAATGCGATGGCCTGATGGTTTGCTATGACGGTTCCAAAAGCCTTGCGTTCTTTTGAATAGGCTACAGCTCTTTCCAATGCGCCCGAGGCAATGCCTAAGGCTTGGGCAGCAATGCCGATACGACCACCTTCGAGCACTTTCATGGCAAAAGTGAAACCAAAACCTTCTTCGCCAATCCGGTTAGCTTTCGGCACTTTCACATCGTTGAACATCACCGAATGGGTATCGCTGCTTCTCATGCCCATCTTGTCTTCGTGTGGTCCCAAGGTGATGCCGGGGCTGTCCTTTTCCACAATAAAAGCTGTGATTCCTTTGTGTTTTTTGGCAGGGTCGGTCTGCGCAATCAGCACATAATATGAGGCACTATTGGCATTGGTGATCCAGTTTTTTGTTCCATTCACCAAATAATAGTCGCCTTTGTCTTCGGCTGTGGTTCTCTGACTAGTAGCATCAGAGCCGGCTTCGGGCTCCGAAAGTAGGAAAGCACCTAATTTCTCGCCCCTTGCTAAAGGTTTCAGATATTTTTCTTTTTGTTCATGTGTGCAATAGGAGTTTATTCCGTGACAAACCAACGAGTTATTGACTGAAATCACAACACTTGTGGAAGCATCAACTTTGCTAAACTCCTCCATAGCAAGTACATAAGATACTGCATCCAAACCGCCTCCGTCGTATGCCGGGTCAACCATCATGCCCATAAAACCCAGTTCGGCAAGGGCTTTTGCGTGATGATGTGGAAATGCACAGCTAGCATCCCGTTCTAGAACATCTTGTATTAGTTCGCGTTGGGCATAGTCGCGGGCAGCCTGCTGAATCATAAGCTGCTCTTCTGTAAATTCAAAGTTCATGTTTTGAATACTTTAGTTAGAGACTAAGGAATTAAGTTAATTTGGGCAAAGTTAGTGTTTTTCGGCTTACCCACATAGGTTGAATAGGCTATCGAGCTGATTTTTCGCTTTTGAGAGGCCATTGATGAGGTCGTCGAAAATTTCCTGAACTGTTTCGATGTGGTTCAGCAAAACGGCTGCCTGACCCACTTCGAGCTCTCCCTGTTGGAGGTCGCCTTCGAAGATTCCTTTTTTGGGTCTTCCTTTTCCGAGCATCTCCTTCAAAATCTCGGGGCTGGCACCATTGGCTTCTGCGTCTTTCACAGCTTGCGAAAACGGATTTTTAAGCAGCCTGACGGGGGTTAGTTTTTTCATCAGCAAAGCGGTTTCTCCTTCAGCCGATTCAAGAACAGCCTGTTTGAAGGCCGTATGTGCCGATGATTCGGCACTCACTGCAAATCGTGTCCCAATTTGCACTCCTTCTGCTCCCATCGCCATCGTGGCAAGTATCTGGCTGCCAGTAGCAATGCCACCGGCGGCAATCAAAGGCAATTTTGTAAACTGCCGGATGAGCGGTATCAGGGTCAGGGTGGTCGTTTCTTCGATGCCATTGTGTCCGCCGGCTTCAAAGCCTTCGGCCACAATGGCATCCACCCCGGCCGACACCGCTTTAAGGGCAAAACGCGTGTTGGCCACCACATGAGCCACCTTCACCCCATGTGACTGAAGCATTGCGGTGTATGTTGCCGGACTTCCGGCTGAGGTAAACACAATCGGCACTTTTTCTTCCAAAACAATACGGATAACTTCGTCGGGTTGTGCATACAACAGAGGCAGATTCACCCCAAAAGGCTTATCAGTGGCAGCTTTGCAGCGAATGATATGTTCGCGAAGAACATCAGGATACATGGAGCCGGCACCAAGAAGCCCCAGACCTCCCGCATTGCTAACGGCTGAGGCCAATCGCCAACCGCTGCACCATACCATCCCTCCCTGAATGATGGGATAGCGAATGCCAAAAAGAGATGCTATACGATTTGAATCTGTCATAAACGATTGATAAAATGAAAATACTACGCTCAGAAACACTTTGCGTTATGTTAGAAACTGATGTGTCATGGTTTCCTATTCAGGTTGTTCACCTTCCTTAAATTCCGGATTTGGAATGGGTGTCTGGATGTGGCCTTCCGAATCGGTATAGCCGTAGATTCGATCGAAGAGTATTCGATATTTGTTTTTCACCACATTGCGGCGGAGTTTTAAGGTTGGCGAAAGCTCGCCTGTTTCGGGAGTCCATTCTGTGCAGGTGAGTGCAAAATGTTTGATTTGTTCGTGTGGATTCAGTGTTTTGTTGATACGGTCAATCTCTTCCTGGTATCGTTCGATGACTTTGGGATGCTGAATGAGGGCCTTCGAGTCGCGGTATTTCACGTTGTGAAGAAAAGCCCAACCGTTGAGGAAATGGAATGCCGGACCGATGATGGCTGCCGTAAATTTTTCGTCGGCCCCAACCACCATAATCTGTTCTATGAATTGTGATTCTTTAAATATGTTTTCGATCACTTGTGGAGCGACATATTTTCCGGTAGAAAGCTTAAATATTTCTTTCTTTCTATCGGTGATTTTCAATATATTCCGGTCTTGAAGCTCCCCAATATCGCCGGTATGGAACCAGCCGTCAGCATCAATAACTTCGGCTGTTTTCACCGGGTCTTTGTAATAACCCATCATGAGGCTGGGACCTTTCATCAATATTTCGCCATCGTCGGCAATTTTCACTTGCACATTGCTCAGGAGAGGGCCAACGGTTCCGAAGCGCATATCGGGCCATTCGGAATGGTTCACAGCGATGACGGGCGAGGTTTCGGTGAGGCCGTAACCTTCCTGAATTTTGATGCCGGCACAGCAAAAAACCCTTGCCAACCGGGGCTGGAGGGCAGCACCGCCCGAAATAACGAGCTTCGTTTTGCCTCCAAGTGCTTCGCGCCATTTGCTGTAAATGAGTTTGTCGGCAATTTTGCGTTTGAATTCATAAAACCAACCGTTTTCACCATTAAGTTCATATTTCAGGCCTAAGTTAACAGCCCAGAAAAACAAGGCTTTTTTAATACCGCTCAATTCTTTTCCTTTGAGCAACAACTTATTAAAAAGTTTTTCAATTACCCTTGGAACGGCAGCAAAACCATCGGGAGTTACTTCGCGCAAGTTGTCGCCAATAGTGTCGGTGCTTTCGGCATAATAAACTGATACTCCTTGATATTGAAGAAGATAGTTGACCATCCGTTCGAAAACATGGCATAACGGGAGAAAACTCAGAAAACGTCCGGTGTGATCAACCGGCAGCAGGTGAATACTGGCCTTGACGTTGGATAGGAAGTTGTGATGGCTCAGCATCACGCCTTTTGACAGGCCTGTTGTGCCGGAAGTGTAAATGATCGAAACCAAGTCGGTGGGTGCAATACTTCCGGCGACTTCTTTTAAAAGCTCAGGTTTTTGATTCTTTTTGCCCAGCTCAAGAATTTCGTTCCAGTTTGGCAGCCCCAGAATGGGATCAATGACAAAAACTTTTTCGATGTTGGGTATTTCTTTTGTCAGCGGCAAAATTTTCTCGTAAAACTCCTTTGATGAAACGATGGCAAATCGAGCATCGCTGTGTGCCAGAATATGCTGATATTCGTCGTTGCTGTTGTTTGGATAAACCGGCACATGCACAGCACCCACCTGCGCCATCCCCATATCCATCATATTCCATTCCGGGCGGTTATTGCTGATAGTGAATATTTTATCGCCTTTTTTGACTCCTAAGGCCAGTAGCCCGTAGCTGAAATTATCCACAAATTCGCGATAAGCTGAGGAGGAGAATTTTTCCCAAATGCCGTTACGTTTAACCGCCAATATATCGTCTTTTGGGAAGTTGGTTGCAATTTTGCCAACAATGTCGAAGGTTCTTAGAATTTCCATAGCAGCGTGTTTTTGAAGTGATTAGAGTGTTTTTTTTGTTTGAAAGTCCAAATAATATGAAAACGGGCTACCATTTCGCCTTTGCTGTCTGTTCCTTCCGAGAGTGAGGTAAAACGGGTGCCGTCGGGGTTTTTCAAGGCTTCGGTTACGGCTGTTTCAAATGCCGCTCTGTCGTTGCAGCGGAAATGAGTACGGCTGCGGGCTTTTTTCAGGTATTCGGCCTGCATCCCGAAAACGAGCATCGAAACGGGTTGCCCGGCCTTTTTCACTGCTCCAAGTGCCGGCAGTCCCGATGCGAGTTCGGCAGCCATGCTCAGCGGGGCAAAATAAATTGACCGGAAAGGATTCTTCGTTATGAAACAATAGGGCACCGATACCGTTGCGCCCAATGCATCATACTGCTCCACCCTGAGGCCGGCCACCCAGCCCAAAGGCAAATGACGAAGCAAATAAATTCCAAAACGCCAACGACTTAAGATGTTTTTCTCAAAAGATGATTTTCGTATGCCCAATTCTCAAAGTGTTTGTTTATTAGCGAATGACCAATTTCGTTCGGGCCGCTTTGTCGTTGAATGACGTGATTTCTTTCTGACATTGTTGCCCTTATGGCCGATCAGCCTGCGTAAAGATAGGTGAAAAAATGTTGTTGTCAATAAAAAATGTTTGGGTCGGTTTGCGCACTCTTCATAATGTTTGTTTTTCCGGTAAGCCTGCTGCACAAGGCAGGCTTACCGGGCTGTGGACATCAGAAAATATACGAGCCCTGTTCGATGGTTTGCTGTGCAATGCGGCGTCGGGCAGCCACACTGTTGACCTGTTCGCTTCGGGTGAAGCGTTTCATTCCCATGAGCATAGCTTGTCGTTCGTCGCCTTGGGCAAAAGCATTGACTGCATCAGTGCCCTGTTTGAAAATCAGGGTGCTGATGTCATAAAAATACACGTCGGCTGCATCTTTCATCAGCAGAAGTTTCTGTTCTGAAACGTTTTGCTGAACCTTTTCGATACGTAAAAGCATGGATTCTGCAGCATAAGTGTATATGATCATATCGGCCAACAATAACATAATTTCCTGTTCGTCGGCAAATTTATCGGTAAAATGCTGGACGGCTGCACCGGCTACCATCAATATGGCTTTTTTGAAATTGACCAATTGTTTCTTCTTTGCTTCAAAATAATTGGTTGTCACCGAGCCAAAATCGGGGATAGCCATCAGTTCTTTGGCCACTGCCATAGCAGGCGTCAGCAAGTCAATTTCGCCTTTCATGGCTCTCTTTAGCAATTCGCCCACGATGACCATTCGGTTAATCTCGTTGGTTCCTTCAAAAATCCGGTTAATGCGCGAGTCGCGATAAGCTCTTTCAACTGGAGTTTCAGCCGAATAGCCCATTCCGCCATAAATCTGGACTCCTTCGTCCACAATATAATCCAACACTTCGGAGCCAAAAACTTTGGCAATGGAGGCTTCAATGGCGTATTGACGCATGGCTTCAACGGCGGCCTGCCCCTTTTCCATGCCATTGGCCGACAGTATGCGGGATGCATCGTCAATATTCTGGCTGGCGCGGTAGGTCAGTGATTCAGAGGCAAAATTGAGGATGTTCATCTCGGCAAGTTTATGACGGATGGCTCCAAATCCGGCAATGGGCACACCAAACTGTTTGCGCTCTTTGGCATACTGAAGCGCGTGGGTTACAACGGCTTTACCAGCACCCACGGTGGCACCCGACAATTTTATTCTGCCTAAATTCAAAATATTGAGGGCTATCTTGAAACCGCCGTTCCGTTCGCCAAGAAGATTTTCAGCGGGAACTTTCACATCTTCCAGATACACCTGAACGGTGGAGGAGCCTTTGATGCCCATCTTTTCTTCGTCGGGGCCAATGGTTACGCCTTTCCACGCCGTTTCAACTATGAAGGCACTCAGGTTTTTGTCGTCATCAATCTTGGCAAACACGATGAGAAGGTCGGCCACACCGCCGTTTGTGATCCAGATTTTCACTCCGTTTAAGGTATAAAATGAGCCGTCGGGGCTGCTTAAGGCACGTGCTTTCCCCGAGTTGGCATCACTGCCGGCATCGGCTTCGGTGAGGCAATAAGCTCCGATGAATTCGCCCGAAGCCAGTTTGGGGATATATTTCTGCTTCTGCGTCTCGTTACCGTAATAAAGAATCGGCAATGTGCCAATGCCCGTGTGAGCTGCAAACGATACTGCAAAGCTGTAGCCCTTACCCATCTCTTCGGTGGTGAGCATGGAAGTGACAAAGTTCTGGCCAAACCCCTCATACTCTTCAGGAACCGAGATTCCCAGCAGGCCAAGCTGCCCGGCATCTTTAAGAAGACGCGTGAGCAGGGCACGGTCGTGTTTTTCAAGTTGATCCATCACCGGAACAACCTGTGTTTCGGTAAATTCGCGGCAGCTTTGAGCCATCATCCTTTGTTCGTCATTGAATTCTTCCGGCACAAAGATTTCGCTGGCAGGTGTTTCACGAATCAGAAACTCACCGCCTTTAATCATGTTTTTTTCGCTCATATTATTTTGTTATTTTAGTGTTATTTTACGGATAATCAGAATCTTTCAAAAATTCCGGCAGCTCCCTGACCTGTACCGACACACATGGTTACCATGCCATAGCGTGCGTTTCGGCGTTTGAGCTCGTTGAGGATTTGCACGGTGAGTTTTGCTCCGGTAGCCCCGAGGGGGTGTCCCAAAGCGATGGCACCTCCGTTCACATTCACTTTTGCAGGATCGAGGCCCAATTCGCGTATCACGGCAATACTTTGGGAAGCGAATGCCTCATTCAGTTCGACAAGATCAATGTCTGTCAAGCTTATACCGCTATGTCTGAGCACTCTAGGAATAGCCGCAACCGGCCCGACACCCATTTTATAAGGCTCAACGCCTGCGGCCTGATAATCCACTAAGCGCGCGATGGGCTGCAGTTGATACTCCTGAAGCACTTTTTCTGAAACAACAAGTACAAAAGCCGCTCCATCCGACATCTGGGATGAGTTGCCGGCAGTGGAGGTTCCATCGGCAGCAAAAGCCGGTTTGAGTTTCGACAGACCCTCGAAGGAAGTTCCGGCACGCGGGCCTTCGTCGGTATCAAAAAGGGTCGTGCGGGTTTTGCGTTGATTGTTTTCAACATAGGTTTCTTCAACCTCAATGGGCACGATTTCCTGATGAAACTTTCCCTCGGTTTGTGCCTTGAGGGCCTTTGCGTGCGACTCCGCTGCAAATTCATCCTGTTCCTGACGACTGACGTGGTATTCTTTGGCCACCATTTCGGAAGTAAGCCCCATTCCCATATACCAGCGCGGATGATGCTGGGCCACTGCGGGGTTGGGCACTTGCCGCCAACCGCCCATGCTGATGAGCGACATGGTTTCAGCTCCGCCGGCAATGATCACATCGGCCAAGCCCGCTTTAATTTTTGCTGTTGCAATCGCAATGGATTCGAGACCACTGGCACAATAACGGTTGATGGTTGACCCGGGAACTTCCACCGTGTCGAGCGACATCAGCGAGAGCAGCCTGCCTATGTTGAAGCCGCTTTCGGCTTCCGGAAAAGCATTGCCAACCACCACATCATCAATGCGTTTCTTTTCAATCATCGGAAAATCATCCATCAGCCGCCGGATGACGGTAGCGGCTATATCGTCGGGTCTGACAAAACGAAGGCTTCCTCTGGGAGCCTTCCCAACAGCCGACCGATAACCTCCTACAATATATGCATTCATCATATTGATTTCTTTTTTGATTGTTATTGAATTAGTTACGTAATATTTTTCCGGAAACGATGAGGCTTTGCATCCGTTCGAGGGTTTTGCGTTGCATACAAAGTTCAAGAAACGCCTTGCGTTCGAGATTCAGGAGATATTCTTCCGACACCTCCGTCAATGCCTGAGAGACATCGCCTCCCGCCATGACAAAGCCTAATTTTTCGGCGATAAGCTTGTCGTGTTCGCTCATATAGCCGGCTACGGCATAGCTATCGGCGCCCACATACACCATTCCAAGAGCTTCGCGCCCCAAGATTCTGATATCGTTTCTACGGGGCGGCTGGGTATAGCCCCTTTCGGCCAAAGCCAAAGCTGCGGTCTTGGCTTGAGCAAGTTGCAGGCTACGACTGACCGCCACTTCGTCAACCCCCGGACGCAGATATCCAAAATCGAAAGCTTCATAAGCCGAAGTAGATACCTTGGCCTGTGCGATACTCATAAAACGTTGCAGGAAAGCATTTGTACGCACATCGCCATCGCGAAGCTCATCCGAAAGGCGCAAGGCAAACTCCTTCGAACCTCCGCCTCCGGGAATAAGGCCTACGCCAAACTCGACTAATCCCATATAGGTTTCGGCATGGGCGACCACTTTGTCGGCGTGCATACAGAGTTCGCAACCGCCACCAAGTGTCATGCCGTGCGGAGCTGCCACCACCGGGACGGCAGAATAACGCATCCGCATGGTGGTTTTCTGGAACCATTGTACTGCCATATCCAATTCTTCAAATTCCTGCTCGATGGCCAGCATATAAATCATTCCCACATTGGCACCTGCCGAGAAATGTTCGCCTTCGTTCGAGATGACCAATGCTTTGTATTGGGCTTCGGCCAAATCAATGGCTTTGTTCAAACCCTCGAGTACCCCTGCTCCAATGGTGTTCATCTTGGAGTGAAATTCGATGTTCAGCACGCCATCGCCAAGGTCGAAGATGCTAGTATCAGTATTTTTCCAGATCACTTTTGTGGAACGAAGAGCTTCGAGCGACAAACGGTTTTCCTGTCCGGGGATTAACGCATAGTTCTGTGTTTCAATATCGTAGAAGTATTTCAGGCCATTTTCAACCTTATAAAAGGAGTTCTTTCCTTTTTCCAACATGGTTTTCACCCAAAGTGCCACAGAATTCCCACTGTCTTCCATTGCCTTGACGATGGCCCCAACATCTAAGGTGTCCCAGGCTTGAAATGGCCCGAGTTTCCAGCCAAAACCGGCATTCATGGCTTCGTCCACCTTATATATTGCATCGGTGATTTCGGGGATTCTGTTCGAGACAAAACTGAACAGGCTATAAAATGAACTTCTGTAGAAATCGCCGGCACGGCTGGTATCAGCCAGCAAAACTGGCATCCTGCGGGCCGGATCATCAATCCCCTTGGTAGCATCAAAAACCGACAATTTCGGTTTAGGTGCCTCCTCATAGGTTAAGTTGGAGAAATTGAGCGATAAAAACTTCTTCTCCCCATTTTCGTTCACCTTTTTAAAGAAACCCTGTTTCGTTTTGTCGCCTAACCATTTGTTGTCGAGCATCGTTTGCAAATAAGGCGGAATGACAAACACCTCATTGGCCTCGTCATGCGTTTGTTGACGAATGTTGTTTGCCACATGAACTAAGGTATCGAGGCCAACGATATCGGCTGTACGGAAGGTTGCCGACTTTGCCCGCCCAATGATGGGTCCGGTCAGCTTATCTATCTCGGGGATAGTGAGCCCATATTTTTGCACATTGTTAAAAAGCTGCATGATGCTGAATGTGCCGATGCGATTGGCAATAAAGGCCGGTGTGTCTTTAGCTACTACCGCGGTTTTACCCAAAAAGCGCAAGGCATAATCCGATAAGAAACTCACCACTTCGGGGGAGGTAAATGAGCTGGGGATAATTTCGAACAATTGGAGATAGCGCGGCGGATTGAAGAAATGGGTTCCGCAGAAATGTTTTTTGAAGTCGTCGCTACGGCCTTCGGTCATTTTTTCCACACTGATTCCCGAGGTGTTGGTTGTAACAAGCGTTCCCGGCCGGCGCAGACTGTCAACGCGTGCTAATACCTCTTTTTTGATGTCAAGTTTCTCGACCACTACCTCAATCACCCAGTCACATTCCTTAATTTTAGTCAAATCGTCATCAAAATTACCGGTCACGATTCGTTTAGCAAACGTTGGATGATAAATAGGCGAAGGCTTAGATTTGAGCACATTGGCCAAAGCCGTGTCCACAAGGCGGTTTCGCATCCGCCTGTTGTTCAAACTCAGGCCTTTCTGTTTTTCTTCTTCAGTCAGTTCGCCCGGTGCAATGTCAATGAGCAAGACCTGCAAACCGATGTTGGCAAAATGACATGCAATGCCTGAACCCATAACCCCTGAGCCCAGCACTGCCACTTTTTTAATTCTCCTTGTCATCATAGTTTTTTTAAATATGTTCAATTGATTGAATTTCAAATCATTTCATTGCAGTCGCCATTAGCTAAGCGGCTTATTTCGCTGCAAGCCTCTTTCTTTATAAGTTGGCAAACACGAGCAAAAGATTTCATTTCGTCGGCATCAAGCTTTTGCATCAGTTTATTGTTGAAATCAATGACCACCTGTCTCACTTTTTTGCGCATCGCGACGCCCTTTTCTGTCAGGTGAATATAAACCATCCGCTTGTCCGATAAATCTTTCACGCGGTAAATCAAACCATCATCCTCCATTGTTTTGAGCAGCCGCGAGAGGCTGGTGGCGCCCATCCCCATCATCGGGGCAATGCGGGTGGCAGCAACACCTTCGCGCGGAACACTAATTAAAACATAAGCTACACCCTGTGTTGTGCCGTGTTCAGCCGCTATAAGATTGTACATCCGACGCATGGCAAACAGACTGCTCCTGATATGATAATCTACACTTTCCTGTATTTTCATTGTTGATTTTGTTATGCGTGCATTGCAAATGTAAAACAGTTTTTTACTTTCCGCAATCGTTTTCTGTGAAAAATTCACAATTATTTTTTCCTCGGGAATTGTCGCCTTGCTGTAAGCTATATCTGTTAACAGCTTGAAGCCGGTTACGAAAAGATTTCCCATCTTTGCCTCAACACTTGATTTCAACCGCAAACGCCATGACACTCCTGAAAGAACCCCATCCGATGAAACCGAACCTGAGTACCATGCTTGGCCTACGTTATCCGGTGCTTGTTGCGCCCATGTTTCTGGTTTCCAATGCTTTTATGGTAATTGAAGCTTTGAATTCGGGAGGCACGGCAGCAATTCCGGCTCTGAATTACCGCACCGAATCAGCCATGCGTGAAGCCGTTGCGCAGATAAGGTCTGCCGCCAATGGTCCTTTTGGTTTCAATCTGATCGTCAACAAATCAAACCCGAAATGGAAGCAGCAGTTATCTGTTCTGGCCGATTTGAAGGTTGATTTTATCATTACCTCGCTGGGAAGCCCGGAAGAAGTTATTAAAAAATGTAAGCCTCTAAGTATCAAGGTTTTTTGTGATGTTGTGAATTTGGCTTATGCCAAAAAAGTTGAGGCCATGGGAGCCGATGCGCTGATTGCCGTTGGCAGCGAAGCCGGAGGTCATTGCGGTCCGGTTTCCAACCGTATTTTAATTCCGGAATTGGTAGAACACTGCCGAATTCCTGTGATTGCTGCCGGCGGCATCAGTCGTCCGGAACATGTGCGGGAAATGTTCGACCTTGGGGCTGCAGGCGTTTCGGTAGGCACCATTTTTATTGCATCGGTAGAATCGCCCGTGAGTGATGATTATAAACAAGCCCTGATTAAATACAAAAGCAAGGATATTGTACTGAGTACACGCCTTTCGGGCAGTCATCTAACGGTGATTAATACACCTTACGTACAACAGATTGGTACAAAAGGCAGTTTTTTAGAGCATTGGATGAAGCGTCATAAACGGTTTAGAAATTTTCTGCGAATGATCATCTTTGCACGAGGCATGAAAAAAATGGAAAAAGCGGCTTTCAAAGCCACTTACCAGACAGTTTGGGTAGCCGGTCCGGCCATTGACGATATTCATTCCGTCAGACCGTTGCGTGCTATCATGCAGGAGCTGACGGCGGGATTTTAATGAACGACCTTTGAAACACTCAACAACCCTCGACCGGTTGGCCGGACTAAGGTAGTAATTCGCCGACTTGTTTCCGCCATTGGCCGAAAAAAGCTTGATGAGCCTCCTGCGCAAGCCTATTTTTGCTGCCAATTCGTACATCAAAACCTCAAAACTGTAAAAAAATGGAAACACTACCAAAAAAAACCGATTCACGTCTTTGGATTGGATTCCTTCTCATCGTCCTCGGTGGTCTCTTGCTGCTCGACAGCTTTGAAATCATTGATTTCAGTCTGCGCGATTATCTTTTTTCGTGGAAAACACTTTTAATTTTTATCGGATTGGTGATCGTTGCCAGCCGTAACGACCGCACTTCGGGCTATATTCTCATCGCCTTGGGCGTATTATTCTGGATCCCAGAGTTTTTCGACTATTCTATCCGGCTTCGCACTGTGTTCTGGCCAGGAGTGCTGATTATTCTTGGTGTCATCCTACTCAGCCGCAACGGAAAAAAACGTCAAACGGCAAACTCTGTTCACGACGACAATTTTTTTAACCTAAACCAACAGCACGATTTCAATGCGGTGAGTCAGGAATATATTGAAGATACGGCCATTTTTGGCGGGGGAAGCACCCATTTTACCTCATCGAATTTCAAAGGCGGTAAGATCACAGCCATTTTTGGCGGCTCAGACTTATATATGAAAGATGCGCAACCGTCGCCCGAGGGCTGTGTGATTGATGTCTTGATCATTTTTGGAGGTGGCAACCTGATTGTGCCCGACGACTGGTTTGTGAAATCGGAAATGGTATCCATCTTTGGCGGATATTCCGACAAACGTATGCCGGCCAAGATAAATCCTGAGAAAACCCTGATACTGAAAGGTTTTGTGCTCTTTGGCGGATTAGAATTGAAAAGCCATTAATTTTATGAGATGTAAACCACTGCATCTTGCCAAACCCTAAATGAAATCAAAATGCTGAATCCATTGACCAAAAACCGGCAATATTTCATAGGATATCTGATTGTCTGGCTGATAGTTACACTCGTTCAGGTTGTTTTCTTTCACTTCTTTTTGGAAGTTGGTTTCGGGGAAAGTTTGGCCGATGCGGTGGTTTTCAACCTCATTTTTGCACTGCTTGGAATAAGTCTATGGTATGTGATTCGGGTAAAGATTAAAGAAAACCTTACCTTAACTGAACTTATATTAAACCATCTCATCACGGGTGTTGCCACTGTTGCCCTTTGGATTGGCGGAGCTTATTCACTGATGATACTGCTTGATACGGGAGATGCCTCCTATTTGAAGTTCCTGAACCAAAGTCTGCCCTGGCGAGTAATCTCAGGCATTTTCTTCTATCTTATTTTTGTATTGATCTATTACATTCTGATTTATAACGACGATCTGCAACAAAAGCTGAAAACCGAAGCCGAGCTGAACAGCCTGATTCAGGAAGCTGAATTAGATGCGCTTAAAGCTCAAATAAATCCGCATTTTCTGTTTAACAGCCTCAACTCGATCAGTTCGCTGACGATTACCGACCCTGTGAAAGCACAGGAAATGGTGATCCGGCTTTCGGATTTTATGCGCTATTCGTTGAGTTACGACCGCAACGAAACTACTACTCTGCGGCGCGAGCTCGAAAACGCTGAGCGATACCTTGATATTGAGAAGGTGCGATTTGGTGAGCGGCTGAAATATCAGTTTTCCATCGCCGAAAGCTGTGTTATGCTTCCAATTCCCAATATGATTCTGCAACCACTATTGGAAAATGCGGTGAAGCATGGCGTTCATCAAAGTATTGGCGAGGTAATGATTCGGCTCGACTGTTCAGATAGTTTTGACTTTGCTACCCTGAAAATCACCAATAGTTACGATCCTGCTTCCAGACGTATCAAGGGCGAAGGCATCGGACTTAACAACATCCGCAAGCGCCTCCAGCTCACCTACCGGCGAGCCGACCTTTTTGAAGTCAAACCCGGCGAGGATGAATTTGAAGTACATATCCGAATTCCAAAACACCCCTGATTATGAACGAAACCCTGCGGACTTTGATCATTGAAGATGAGGAACCCGCCCGCATCCTGCTCAGGCATTTTCTGGCCGACTTTGTAGAAATAGAATTGATTGGCGAGTGCGAAGATGGATTTACGGGCATGAAAACCATTCAGGAACTTCGCCCTGATTTGATTTTTCTCGATATACAAATGCCAAGACTGAATGGATTTGAGCTAGTTGAATTGTTAGATGAATTGCCCGAGATCATCTTTACGACAGCCTACGATGAGTATGCCATCAAAGCCTTTGAACTCAATGCCGTGGATTATCTGATGAAACCATTTTCGAAAGACCGTTTACGCGTAGCTGTTGACAAGGTGATTGGGCGCGCCCACGCCAAAACGGGAATTCAGACACAATTGCACCAATTGGTAGGTCATTGGCAATCTGAACCTAAAAAGATCGATCGCATCGCTGTAAAATCCGGCGCGAAGATTCATTTAATCCCAGTCGAAGAAATAGAACACATTGAAGCTCAGGACGATTATGTGATGATTTATTGTTCAGAAGGCCGCTTCCTAAAAAAAGAAACCCTTACCAATCTCGAACAAGGGCTTCCGTATGGGCAGTTCCTGCGTGTTCACCGTTCGCATCTTGTCAATATCCGACAGATTTTGCGTATTGAGCAATACGGCAAAGAAAGTTATTCTCTTTTGCTGAAAAATGGGAACAAGGTGAATGTGAGTAAAAGTAGGGTGAAGGAGTTGAAACAGGAGCTCGACTTTTAATGCTGTCGTCTGAGGCGTGAAAAAGAGCGATTGTTTTCGCGCAATAGTCTGAACTCGTGAAACTCCACCTTTTCCAAGAAAAGGTCTAAAATTTTATTGTTGATTTCAAGCAAAGACACTATGCTGATATTCTGGATTTTACGGATTGCGCCGAGCCAGGTATTAAGCCTATTTTCGTGGAGGCTGTTTCGGATAATCAGCATATAATCGAAATGGTTTGGGAGCTTCAGGAGTTTCTGTCCGCCATTTGACAGTTGCACCAGATTGAACACATTCATGTTTTCACCCGCATTGTAGTAATAAAACGAAAACTCACTGTTTTCATTCACAATGCCAGTCATTTTTTTAAGGTCAATGTGAATTGTGTTATTCAAATTCCAGGCCAGGGTAAAATCGCTCATCGGGGTAACAATTGCCACCAAAGTAACATCTTCGAAAAGGTCGTCAACACTGATTTTTATTTTACTGGCCATAATGCGTGATATTTATGATTCTTGTATGACCTTTTCGGACTTATCCTTCATTCTGGAGAGCGAAGTCCAAGTTTTTTCTGCGGCAAGTTGTTCTGCTCCTTTGATGGAATAGTCGAGTGCTTCGGCTACCACATCACCATTCAGTCGGATATGAATCAGGTATTGGCGTCGAAAACCTTCGCCTTGTTCGGAAGCCACAACGAATTCCACATTCTGTTTTTCTTTCTGGCCCCATTCAAGGAGTTTGCTTTTAAAGTTGAAGTCGCTATTTTGAAGCTGATCCACATCTAAATGCCATTCGATGATGCGCTTGACAATCACATTTCTGGTGAAGTTGAAGCCTTTGTCGAGGTAAATGGCGCCTATGAGGGCTTCGAACGCATCGCCGTTGGCCGATTTGAAAACCGAGCGCGCATCGCCGTTGACATTGACAAACTTATCAATTCCCATTTTTTGGGAAAGTTTGTTGAGCGAGGCGCGGCTCACGATCTTGGAGCGCATCTCGGTGAGAAAGCCCTCGTTCTTGTAAGGGAATTTTTTAAAAAGATAGTCGGCCACCACGGCACTCAACACTGCGTCACCCAGATATTCAAGGCGTTCGTTGCTCAGTTTATGGCCATTGGCAGTGGCGGCAGCCGATTTGTGCCGAAAAGCCAATTGGTATAAAAAAATATTTCCGGGTACGAACCCGAAAATATTTTTTATCGCCTGACTCAGGCTTTTGTCAGCCGAGAGTGCTATTCGGATAGAATTCAAAAAAAACAACCTCAATCAATATTAAGTTTGACCGTAGTAATAAGGTGTTGTTTTTAATGTTCGGACATTGCAGATACAGATTCAGATTTAGGGCACAAATTTTTTAAAGATAATGGAAGCATTGTGTCCGCCAAATCCGAATGTATTTGTAAGTGCGTAGTTTACAACGCGTTTGCGAGCTTTCCAGAAAGTAAAATCGAGATTGTTATCAATTTCCAGATCATCCGTAAAGTGGTTGATAGTAGGTGGAATGATATCGTTTTTCACTGCGAGCAGTGTTGCGATGGCTTCAATCACGCCGGCACCGCCCAACAAGTGGCCAGTCATTGACTTGGTAGAGTTGATGCTGATGTTGTAGGCATGTTCGCCAAAGAGGCTCACTATAGATTTTGGTTCGGCAATATCGCCTTGAGGTGTTGACGTACCGTGTGTGTTGATGTGGTCAATATCTTGAGGTTTAATGCCTGCGTCATTAAGTGCGCGTTGCATGCTGAGTTTTGCGCCAAGTCCTTCGGGATGAGGCGATGTCATGTGGTTGGCATCGGCCGAGAGGCCACAGCCCACCAGTTCGGCATAGATTTTGGCGCCTCTGGCCAGTGCATGTTCCAACTCTTCGAGGATGATTCCGCCGCCACCTTCGCCCATAACAAAGCCATCGCGGTCTTTGTCAAACGGCCGCGAGCCTGTTTTCGGGTCATCGTTGCGGGTAGAGATGGCGTGCATGGCGTTGAATCCGCCCACACCGGCTTCGGCAATAGATGCCTCGGAGCCGCCGGCCACTATGGCCACTGCTTTGCCTAGCCTGATATAGTTGAAAGCATCAACAAGGCTGTTAGCCGATGAGGCACAGGCCGAAACAGTAGCAAAGTTGGGGCCGCGGAAGCCGTGTTTAATCGAGATGTGACCGGCAGTGATGTCGGCAATCATCTTGGGGATGAAAAAAGGATTAAACCGAGGGGTGCCATCGCCGGTTGCGAAGGCAGCCACTTCTTCGGAGAATGTAATAAGCCCGCCTATGCCTGACGACCAGATTACGCCCACCTCGTCCAAATCGGTTTTCCCGTTGATCAGACCGGAGTCGGCAATAGCCTCGTCCGATGCAATCAGCCCAAACTGGGCGTAAAGGTCGTACTTGCGTACGTCCTTCCGGTCGAAATAGTTTTTGGAGTCGTAATTTTTAACTTCGCAGGCAAAGCGGGTCTTAAATTTGGAGGCGTCAAAGCGGGTAATATCAGCAGCGCCGTTCTCGCCATTGATCAGACCCTCCCAATAGGAAGCGACATTGTTACCAATCGGTGTGATAGCACCTAATCCTGTTACTACTACTCGTTTTAGCTCCATAAAAATAAGTCTTAACCTTTTTTCTCTTCAATAAACCTGATAGCATCGCCAACAGTGGCAATCTTTTCAGCCTGATCGTCCGGAATTGCGATATTGAATACTTTTTCAAATTCCATGATCAGTTCGACGGTGTCGAGTGAGTCGGCGCCAAGGTCGTTGGTAAAACTAGCTTCAGCGGTAACTTCGGCCGGTTCAACACCTAATTTTTCCACAATAATGGATACGATTTTGTCTTTGATTTCTGACATAACTGATAAAGTTTTAGTTAAACAGCGCTGCAAAATAAAGGAATTACAGCAAGATACACAAGTTTATTTCTTAATACGCTGATTGTATGATATATAACATTATATTTATGAAAACATCCAGTCTAAAAAGGGCTTCGTCTCATGCCTCCTCATCCTCATTTTGGTCTTTGAGGCTCTTATTGGTTCCTTCGATGATAATGACGATTTCGCCTTTCACTTCATGTTGGCCAAAGTGGGCAATCAGTTCATCCAGCGTGCCACGTTTATTTTCTTCAAACATTTTGGTCAATTCTCGTGCGACACAAGCCCGACGGTTGTTTCCGGCAGTTTGCGCCAGTTGTTCGAGGGTTTTTGTCAGGCGGTGTGGCGACTCGTACAAGATTGTAGTGTATGGATTGTTGGCAATTGCTGTGATGCGTTTGAGGCGGCCTTTTTTGTGTGGCAAAAAGCCTTCGAAAACAAACCTTTCGGCGGGCAGTCCCGAGTTAACCAGGGCTGGCACAAAGGCCGTTGGGCCGGGCAGGCATTCCACTTCAACAGATGCTGCAATGGCCGCCCTCACGAGCAGAAAACCCGGATCGGAAATGGCCGGAGTGCCCGCATCAGTAACTAAAGCAATCGTAGCTCCTGATTGGATTCGCCCGATGAGTTGTTCCACCATGCGGTGTTCATTATGCTGATGAAAGGCCACCACAGGCTTGCTGATGTTATAATGTTTCAGCAAAATGGAGGTTTTTCGGGTGTCTTCGGCAGCCACCAGATCCACCTCTTTTAATATACGAAGTGCCCTTAATGTGATATCTTCGAGATTCCCGATAGGAGTTGGCACAAGAAAAAGTTTCGACATCTGGCGTTTTTTAGCTTGTTTGACCTGTATCTAATTGGATTTCTGTTTGTTAAAATTTAATGCAAGGTTTTATTAAGCCTCTTCTCCAAAACGTCGTTCGATGAGGTTGTGAATACGTTCAAGGGCCGGGCCATGGTTTTCCCAACGGTGTTGCACGCTCAGCTCGATAAGGTAGGTTTTTGCGCCATTGTAGCTCTCAAAACTATTCAACTCATCGAGGGCACGGTTGTAATATTGAATATTCCCTTCAAAAAGCTCGTTGATCATCAGGAACTTGTCGTTTATGCCGATAGCTTCTCGCAGGTCGCGGATTTTGGAATGTTCAATTTTTTTTGCCAGACTGTTATCCGAAACCTGCAATTTGTCGGCCAGGATAGTAGTTTCGCCAAAAAGGTCGAGCGTGGTGGGTTGGGGCTCTGTTTTTTGTTTCTGCTGTGTTATTTCGGGCGAGACGATATCCGACTTTGTATCTCTCTCCTGAGACATGGGCTGGGGTTCGGCGGGATGATTTTCGACGGCGGGATGATTTTTGTCATCCTCAGCTAAAGAAGAAAAGCCGGTGTTTGAATCAGTTTCGGCGACAATGGTTTTTGGCTGTTCGTAATAGTTTTCCGTCCTTTGGTAGTTTTTAGTGGCTGTGTGCCTGTCGTTACCCGATGCTGCTGCCGATTCGGGCCAATAACCTTCACCGGATTTGAGTTGCAAAACCACATCGTAGAGTGATCTTGTTTTATCGCGCAATAGGCTAGTATCAATGGGATGAATGACACCGCCTTCCGTTTCAAGGAGTTCGATATGTTGTTGCATCTCGGCCACTATCATTTGTATCTGACTTAAAAGGCCCATATTTTTCATTTTATCCATTGGAGTACAAATCTATTGAACGTTTATTTTCATTTGAATGGTTACATTTGCAGCATGTAAAATTAGCCAAAACCGCAATATCCACATTCATGTTTCTCGAAAAAGACACCAATATTACAAACAAAGGCGGCTGGATTGAGGTGATCTGCGGCAGTATGTTTTCGGGCAAGACCGAAGAGCTGATCCGCAGGCTCAACCGCGCCCGTATTGCCAAGCAAAAAGTGGAGGTTTTTAAGCCGTACATTGACAAACGTTATAGTGAAGAAGATGTTGTGTCGCACAACGCCAACGCAATCCGTTCGATACCGGTTGAGAGTGCTTCTCAGATTTTATTTTATGCCAACGATGTGGATGTGATCTGCATTGACGAAGCACAGTTTTTCGACAGCGAGCTGCCTTCGGTCTGCACCCAGTTAGCCAATCGCGGTGTTCGGGTGATTGTGGCCGGCCTCGACATGGATTTTCAGTCTAACCCTTTCGGTCCAATGCCCCAATTGTTGGCAGTGGCCGAATATGTAACCAAGGTTCACGCCATCTGTATGCATTGCGGCAATCTGGCACATGTTTCGCATCGCATTGTGGAAGGTGAACGATTGGTTCTTTTGGGCGAGACCGAGAGCTACGAGCCGCTTTGCAGGGTGTGCTACAACAAAGTCAGGGCAGCCGCTGCAAAGAAATAAGAAATCTGAACTACCCCAAAATCTTCCTCGAACACTCGGTGGCGGCATCCTCATTTCAAAGGCTTTGCTTATTTTTGCCGTTTCAATTAATTCAAAAATGTTATGAGAACCCTCATTTTTGCACTTGTGATGGGCTTCGCCCTTAGCCTTTCGGCACAACAAAAGGCCGAAACCATGGTTGTGATCAAAACGAATTATGGCAATATGACTGCCAAATTGTACAACGACACGCCGCAGCATCGCGATAATTTCATTAAATTAGTGAAACAAGGATGGTACACCGACTCTCCTTTCCACCGTGTGATTAAAAATTTCATGATTCAGGGTGGAGGTAACAAAGACGGGCGTACCGATCCGGGTTATACGGTAGAAGCCGAATTTCGTCCGCAGCATATCCATAAAAAAGGCGCATTATCCGCTGCCCGTAAGGCCGATCAGGTGAATCCCGAGCGCCGTTCGTCGGGCTCACAGTTTTACATTGTTCAAGGCCAGCAATTAGATGAGGCATCGCTCAACAGTTTTTCACAGCGCACCGGCATCAGCTATACCGATGAACAAAAGAAAGTCTATTCCACTAAAGGCGGCACGCCCCATCTCGATGGCACATACACCATTTTTGGGGAAGTGATTGACGGTTTTGATGTGATTGATAAGATAGCCGCAGTGCAGACCGGGCAGGGTGATAAGCCTGTGAAGCCGGTTACGATGAAAATCGAGATTTTAAAATAAGTTGTGAACCTAACTCCCACACACAGCCGATGAAAACCAGAATTGCAGCTTTGCTTGCCGACATCCAGCAGTTTCAGGCGCAAAGCAAAGAACAGGTCGAAGAATTTCGCTTGAAATACCTGAGCAAAAAGGGATTGGTTCATTCTCTTTTTGACGATTTCAAGCAAGTTCAGCCCGAAAACCGCAAGGAGATGGGCATGTTGCTCAACGAGCTGAAGACCAAGGCACAAGAGATTTTCGAACGGCAGTCGGAAGCCTTCGCCGGCGACCAGCAAAGCATGAGCAAGATTGACACCAGCCTTCCGGCAGGTGAGGCTTCGGGAGGACGACATCCTATTTCTATTGTCCGGCGCAACCTCAATAGTATATTCGAGCGTTTGGGTTTTATCATTGCTGAAGGGCCAGAGATTGAAGACGATTTTCATAATTTCACGGCCTTAAACTTTCCCGAAGAACATCCGGCCCGCGACATGCAAGACACCTTTTTTATCGGCAAGTCGCCCGATGTGGCTCTTCGCACCCACACTTCGAGTGTGCAGGTGAGGGTTATGGAACAGGGCAAACTTCCCATTCGCATCATTGCTCCGGGCCGAGTGTTTCGCAACGAAGCCATTTCGGCGCGTGCGCATTGTATTTTCCATCAGATCGAAGGGCTTTATATTGACAAGGATGTATCGTTTGCCGACCTAAAACAGACTCTTTACTTCTTTGCCCGTGAGTTTTTCGGCTCCGAAACGCGCATTCGTTTCCGTCCTTCCTATTTCCCCTTTACCGAAATCTCGGCCGAGATGGACGTGTCGTGCAATATTTGTGGTGGCAAAGGCTGCAACATTTGTAAATACAGCGGATGGGTGGAAATTCTTGGTTGCGGTATGGTAGATCCCCATGTGCTGGAGGCCTGCGGGATTGACAGCCACCAGTATAGCGGCTACGCCTTTGGAATGGGTATCGAACGCATCACCATGATGAAATATCAGATTAACGACCTGCGTCTGTTTTTCGAAAACGACCTACGCTTTCTCAAGCAGTTTGACCAGTTGGTCTGAGTCGTTTTCTTATCTGGCCTTTGCCAACTATTGTTGAAGAGGAATTTTCAGCATCACTTTTTCAAATTACGGGATTCACCGTATTTGCGGCCGTGTTTTTTCATCATTTCTTTGTGTTACTCATTTAAACTCAACAAAGCAATGAAAACACGATTCTTTACGCACTGGGGCATGATGTCGCTGGTGATGGCGGCACTGCTGATTAGTTCATGTAAAAAAGACGACGATGGTGGCGGAGGCGGGCCTGCTGCCGAAGGCACCATCACAGCCAAAGTTGATGGCACAAGGGTTACCACAATTTCAATGGTAACATTTGCTACCCGACAGGACAACTTCCTTAATCTTCAGGGAAACACCGGCGGCACTTCATCCAAAGCTTTTAATTTTGCCATTTTAGGAACGGTGTCGCCGGGCACATACTCCATTGGGGGTGGAGCAAATATTTCCAACACAGCGACATACGTGGAAACCGAAATTAACCTTTCTAATCCAACACAACCGGTGGTTAAAACCTGGTCGGCACCTTATGATGCCAGCGCTGTCGGCGAAATCAAAATTTCGGAGATTACCGCTACCCATGTCATCGGCACTTTCAGTTTTAAAGGAAAAAATGATGACGGCAGCACGAAAAACGTGACCGATGGTTCATTTAATGTGAAATTCCTTGGTTACTAATCCATATCACAACACCGCCTACTTATTTTACAACCATCTCGTTTAAACCAAAAAACAGCATTTCAATGGCTATAACGCTTTGATTTGCTGTTTTTTATTTTTCGCCCAGTGGTTTACTTGACGATGATAATGCCCAATTTATTGTTGATAACCTGTCTCAGGCGATCGAGTTTGCTTTTTTCGTTCAAAAGCTGTAATTGTTCTTCAAAGGTGATGGTTTGTCTAAGCTGTTCTGAAACTTTCTGCATCCGTTGCTGCACAACATAATCTTTGAAGCGGTAAACGGTTTCGATGATAGCTTCTTTCAGCACGTCTTCCTCCGTTTTGACATTGATTTTTTTTCTTTCCCAGTTGTCGAGCAGATATGGGGTAGTGAGCAGGTCAATGGCCAACAGGGCTATATCTGGCTCGTGGTGGTGGATAAAATATTTCTCTGAAGGCACTACACCTTCTTTCAGAGCTTCCACAAAATGTGTTTGTATTTTTTGGTGTGTCGGTTCGCTAAACCAGAGGTTGTCATACAGCAAGTCGTCAATAATGAACCGGGCAATATTTTCGGTTGTGGAAACAGGGAAGTTATGTTCGTCCACATATTCGATAAGGATTTCTTTGTTTCCATATTGGAGTAGGAGTTTTATCAGTTCGCGCTCCTGATAGTACCCCGGCTGTTCTTCTGGTGCTGTTGGCTCTGTTTTTGGCTGTTCGGGTGCTTTAACGGGTTCTTCGGGAAGGTTGGTTTCGCCCGTACGCTTTTTAAATTTCAGCCTAAGGAGTTTATTCAACTCGTTGAGCAGCAGTTGTTCTTCCACTTCAAGCAATCGGCTGCATTCTTTGATATAAACCGAGCGGTAGATTGGTTCGGGAATCAGCGAGATTGTATGTACGATTTCTTTTATTAATCCGGCCTTTTTCAAGGGGTCGTCGCCCGATTGCCGTATCAGCAGTTTTGTTTTGTAGCTGATGAAGTCGGCAGCATTTTGTGTGATGAAATCTTCCACATCGCTGCTGCGGTTTTTTCTGACGAAGCTGTCTGGGTCGTCGCCCTCGGGCAGGAGTAACACGCGCACGTTCATGCCTTCTTCGAGGATCATATCTGTTCCGCGAAGCGAGGCATTGATACCGGCCTGGTCGCCATCGTAAAGGATAGTAATGTTGTTGGTAAATCGCCGGATAAGCCTTATCTGGTCGGTGGTGAGGCTGGTGCCGGAGCTGGCAACTACGTTTTCGATTCCAGCCTGATGCAGCGAAATGACATCGGTATAGCCTTCAACGAGCAGGCAGTTGTCGGTACGGGAGATGGCATTCTTGGCGAAATAGATACCATAGAGGCTTTTACTTTTGTTGTAAAGCTCCGATTCCGGGGAGTTGAGATATTTGGCTTTGGTTTTATCGCCCGTGAGAATTCTTCCGCCAAAGCCAATAACTTTTCCGGTGAGGTTGTGGATGGGGAAAAGCACTCTACCCTGAAAGCGGTCGTAAAGATACTCCTCGCTGCCGACAGAAAGTCCGGTTTTCAAGAGCAGCTCGGCGGTATAGGCGTTCTGGGTTGCGAAAACAGAGAATGAGTCGCGGCTTTCGGGCGAGTAGCCTAACTGGAACTTTTTAATGGTGGCTTCTTTAAAGTCGCGTTCTTTCAGGTAACTGAGGCCAACGGCGCGGCCTTCGTTGCTCTCGAACAAGATTTTAGAAAAATATTGCTGGGCAAAGGTGTTGAGGTTGAACATCCTTTCCCTTTCGTTGATGGCGGCCAACTCTTCGGGTGTTTGCTCGTGCTCTTCAATCTCGATTTGATATTTGCGGGCAAGGTAGCGCAAGGCTTCCGGATAGCTAATATGCTCGTGTTCAATGATAAAACGTGCCACATCACCGCCTTTACCACATCCAAAACATTTGAAAAAACCTTTGGAAGGCGACACGGTGAACGAGGGTGTCTTCTCCTGATGAAAAGGACATAGGCCGATAAGGTTGGCCCCACGACGTTTTAGGTTCACAAATTCGCCCACCACCTCTTCGATGCGGGCAGTATCCATGATGCTGGCAATAGTGTGTGGAGGTATCAAGTTGCGCTTTTTTGGTGCGAAGGTACGATATAAGCTTATAAAAATACTACTTTTACAACAGGATAAAGCCCGTTATGAAGTGGGCCAAAGGCTTGGTTATGGAGGGTTTTTGATTCAGCCACTCAGCCCGCATAACCTGTTTATCGGCCTGTTTCGCTTTGATGCTGTGAAATAATTTATAAAAATCTGATTATCTGTTATTAATTATACATTTCTCCAATTGTCATCCATTCTAAACTCAATCTTATACACATGACAAACGTTAAAAAACTCTATCGTTCGCGCTTCAATCGCATCCTTGGGGGTGTTTGCTATGGTTTGGCCGACTACCTTAACCTTGACCCCACCATCGTAAGGGTTGGCTGGATTCTTTTCACCCTATTGGGTGGGGCCGGGCTTTTGGCCTATCTTGTCTGCTGGATTATTGTTCCCGAATCGCCCACTGGCATTTAATTTTCCGGCTTTTCATCCACTGGCTGGTCAATTGCAGTATTATGGGTTTCGTTTTCTTCGTCAAGCGATGCTATTAATCTG
>JBDHYV010000002.1:0-30759 GCA_039811545.1 Bacteroidales bacterium
CTGGGGCGAGGATTTTGTCATTACCATCGAAAAGCGCCCCTGGCTGGCGTCGCAGATGTTTGGCGAATATCAGAAAGCCGAAGATAATGACGATGATTTTGAAGTCGGAACCTCCGATACCTTGCTTTATAAACTTCTTGAAAGACTGATTTCCGAATCGCTCTATCTGTTGCGAAAAACCGGTCTCGATTTGGAACTCATCAACCGCGAACTATTTAACAATAAACCGGTTAAAATCATCGAACGCATCTCGGTAACACGAAAAAACATCATCCTTATCAATACGATTTTCAAGCCACAACTGCGGATGTTCCATAAGTTTGAAACCGGACAAATCAGCGGCTTTGCCGACAATATGGAACAATACTGGGGTAATATCTTAGACTATTATCAGAAAGTGTGGGATATGACCGAAGACTATGAAGACCTGATCGAGGGATTGTCGAAAACATTTGATTCTATGCAGACCAACAAAACCAACGAGATTATGAAAATCCTGACCCTAATTTCGGTGGTGATTTTGCCACTAACCTTCATCACCAGCCTTTACGGGATGAATGTCAGGCTTCCGTTCGAAACCCACCATGCTGCTTTTTGGATTCTGATGACAGGCATGGCCGTCCTTACCCTTGGCATGGTTCTCTTTTTTCGTCGCCGTCGCTGGATGTAAGATCATTCTTTGCGGAAGATGCTCTCTTGCCGCTCAATCGAGGTGTTGTGAACCAGTTCGAGCAATTCCACCAAAAAGGCTTTATCGAGCCCTAAATGCTGGCCTATTGCCATGCGGTCGTCCATGATGTGTTGCCAGCGTTTGAGCTGAAGGATGGAAAGGTTGTGGGCTTTTTTGTGTTGTCCGATTTCGTCAATAATCTCCATGCGGCGCGCCAGTAGATGAAGAAGCTCGCCATCGAGTTTGTCAATCTCCGTACGAAGTTTTTCCAGCACAATATCAAAGTCGTTTCCTTCCGGACGTTTGCGCACATGGAGTTTGTTCACCATTTTGAGTAGTTCGGCCGGTGTAATCTGTTGTGCGGCGTCGGTTTTGGCCGTCGAAGGGTCATAGTGCGATTCAATCATTAGTCCATCGGTGCCAAGGTCGAGGGCTTTTTGTGCTATTTCGTGTAACAAGCTTCGCCGGCCACTGATATGGCTGATGTCGGTGATGACGGGCAGCTCCGGCATCAGGCGTTTGAGTTCGATGGCAATCTCCCACATCGGTGCATTGCGATACGGCGAGCGGGCGAAGTAGTGAAAGCCGCGGTGAATGGCCGAGAGGGTTCCAGCCTCGGCTTTGAGGAAGCGTTCGATGGCGCCAACCCAGAGATGTAAATCGGGAGTAACAGGGTTTTTGATGAAAACAGGTAAGGTTGTCCCACGAAGTGCTTGGGCCAACTCGTGAACCGAGAACGGATTGACAACCGTTCGGGCACCAATCCACACAGCATCAACCCCGTGGTGAAGAACAGCCTCAACATGTTCGGGACTGGCCACTTCCACCATTAGGCGAAAACCAAAATTGTCCTTCACCTTTTGCATCCATCGCAAACCATCGGCACCAACGCCTTCAAAATCGCCGGGGCGAGTGCGGGGTTTCCAAATGCCGGCACGGAAATAGTCGAGCCGAGCTAAGGCACTCAGCCCGGATGCCGTGGCCATCAGCTGGCTTTCGCTCTCGGCACTGCAAGGTCCGCAAATGAGCAACGGCATCAATCTTTCCCCGGAATCCTTGCTAAAAGTATTGCGATCGCTTTCAGGTGGTTTTGTCATCTGTTATTCAATCCTTTTCAAACGGCAAAAATAATGATAAGCTGTCATGTAATGAATGTGGCTCTCTTTTTACAAATAAAAACAAGTCGTTTCCGAATTTGTTTCAGACGGTATTACGAAAATCCAAAAATGGATCGAAAAGTTCCAAAAGCAGCCAGAATGGTTGAAGTTTGAAAAACATAGCAGTTTTTTTCGTTTTTTTGCATTTGTTTTCAAATAAACTGAAATATCCGTGAAACGTACAGAAATCAAAGACGCCCTGCAGAGTGATAACTTTGAAGTGGAAATGAACGTGAAAGGCTGGGTTCGCACTAAGCGCTCGAGCAAAAATGTAGCTTTCATCGCATTGAACGATGGTTCAACAATTCATAATCTTCAATTGGTGATTGATCTTGAGAAGATTCCGGAAGAAAACCTGACTTATGTTCATACAGGGGCAGCCGTTTCGGCATCTGGTCGTTTGGTTTCTTCGGCAGGCAGCGGCCAGCGTGTGGAGTTGGCCGTGGAGCGGTTTGAATTGCTTGGCGAGGCCAACCCCGATGAATTCCCCTTGCAGCCCAAAAAGCACTCGCTTGAGTTTCTGCGCGAAAAGGCACATCTGCGCTTCCGTACGAGCACTTTCAGCGCTATCACCCGTGTGAGACATGCCATGATTTTTGCTATCCATAAGTTTTTCAACGACAAAGGTTATTTCAATATCCATACTCCTATTATCACTGCTTCGGATGCCGAAGGCGCCGGCGAGATGTTTCAGGTGACTACCCTAGACCTCGAAAAACTACCCTTGAACGATGAAAAAAGGATAGATTTTACACAGGATTTTTTTGGCCGTGCTACCAATCTCACGGTTTCCGGGCAGCTTGAGGCCGAGCTTGCCGCATTGGCTCTTTCAAAGGTTTATACTTTTGGGCCAACTTTCCGCGCCGAAAACTCAAACACTTCGCGCCATCTTGCCGAGTTTTGGATGATCGAACCCGAAGTGGCTTTCTTTGATATCAACGATGATATGGATCTGGCCGAAGAAATGCTTAAGTATCTGATTTCTTATGCTTTGGAGCATTGTGCCGACGACCTGGCTTTCTTGGCTAAACGCCTCGAAGAAGAAGAAAAAAACAAAAAGGCCGAGGAAAAATCAATGGAGCTCATCAGCAAACTCAAATTTGTGCTCGAGCAATCTTTTGAGCGCATTACCTACAGCCAGGCCATCGAGATTCTGAAAAACTCGAATCATAATAAAAAGGGAAAATTCAGCTATCCTATTGAAAAATGGGGAGCCGACCTGCAATCCGAACACGAACGCTATCTCGTTGAAAAACACTTCAAAAGGCCGGTTATTCTGACGGATTATCCCAAAGAAATCAAAGCTTTCTATATGAAGCAAAACGACGATGGCCGAACGGTTCGTGCAATGGACGTGCTTTTCCCCGGAATCGGAGAAATCATCGGAGGCTCCCAGCGCGAGGAACGCTACGACAAACTGCTCCAGCGCATGACCGAAATGAATATTCCGCGGGAAACCATGTGGTGGTATCTCGAAACACGTAAGTTTGGAACAGTCCCTCATGCCGGATTCGGACTCGGCTTCGAGCGGCTGATGCTCTTCGTTACCGGAATGGGCAATATTCGCGATGTGATCCCTTTTCCACGAACCCCACAAAGCTGCGAGTTTTAAATTCAATCGTCTCGCATCGAAGGTTACTGAAAAAATGGCATAGCTTTGGTTATCGCCATTTATGTGCTTTAAAATGAATTAAGTAGAAAATAATCAACTTTTTTTTCTTGCATTGAAAGATAATCTTTCGTTAATTCGTAAAAAAATACGAAAAAACAATTTATCTTTTTTTGATTCATTTTCTGAAGTTTATGCTCAACCAAAGGCTCCAACAAAAACTCATTCAGAAGCTTTCGCCTCAGCAGATACTGCTGATGAAGCTTCTCCAGATACCTTCGATGGCTTTGGAGCAACGTATCAAACAAGAGATTGAGGAGAATCCGGCACTCGAACTCGAAGAAGGGCAGGAAGAACCCACGCAGGAAGAGTTGTCGTTTGAAGATGAGCCTGACTTTGATGAGGACGGCGAAGAAGAGGATAACTACGATACGAAGGACGATGAATTTTCGATTGACGACTACATCTCTGACGATGATGATTATCCTGATTACAAGACCAGTGTAAACAACACCAGTGCCGACGACGAAAGATATGAAGTCCCTTTCACCAGCGGCCTTAGTTTTCAGGAAGTTCTTATCCAACAGCTTGGTTATCGCAGATTAGACGAACGGAAATACAAAATTGGCACTTATATCATCGGCAACCTCGACGATTCGGGCTATCTGGGTCGTGCGCTGGAATCCATTGCCGACGACCTTCTTTTTGGACTTAACATTAAAACTAACAAACGGGAGCTTAACGAAATTCTGGCCGTTATTCAAAGCTTTGATCCACCGGGCGTTGGTGCCCGCAACCTGCAGGAATGTCTGCTTATCCAACTTAAACGTATTGATGAGGAAAACCCCTCGCCAGACATAGAATTGGCCATCCTGCTCATTGACCGCTTTTTCGATGAGTTTGCAAAGAAACATTACGACAAAATCATCAAACGGGCCGAAATCACCGAAGACCAACTCAGGGATGCCATGAACGAAATCCTGAAGCTGAATCCCAAACCCGGAAACAGCGTAACGGAAACAGCTAAAGATAGCCATTATATCATCCCTGATTTCATTATCCAAATCAATGATGGCGAACTCGAACTTAGTCTGAGCAGCCGCAATATGCCTGAACTCAGGGTGAGCAAACTCTACAACGAAATGCTCGAAACCTTGGCCGAAGGCAAAAAAGGACGGGCCGAGAAGGAGGCTTTAGTCTTTATCAAGCAAAAAATTGACTCTGCACGCTGGTTCATAGATGCGATACATCAGCGCCAGAACACCCTTTACAACACCATGTCGGCTATCATGAAATATCAGGAAGTATATTTCCTGACCGGCGACGAAACAACGCTAAGGCCAATGATCCTCAAGGATATAGCCGAAATGGTGAAGATGGATATTTCCACTGTTTCGCGCGTGGCCAACAGCAAATATGTGCAAACTCCCTTTGGTACATTCCTGCTCAAAAGTTTCTTCAGCGAGAGTATGCAAACCGAAGAAGGCGAGGAAGTTTCGACCCGCGAAATTAAAAAGATATTGAGCGATTGCATCGAAGCCGAATCAAAAGATAAACCGTTGACCGATGAGCAATTGATGAATATTCTGAAAGAGAAAGGTTACAATATTGCCCGCCGAACAGTGGCTAAATATCGCGAACAGTTGAATATCCCTGTGGCGCGACTGCGAAAGGAACTTTAGCAGATGGTTCGTAAACTGCCTTTTGCAATAGCCTCGGCTCGTGTGATTTCCGTTGTTTTTCATCCCTTGCTGATGCCAACTTGGGTTTTTATTGCTATGGCTCTGATGGGAGCTTTGGCTACCGGAATGTCGGAAAGCAATCAGCTGCTTTTTTATGGGTTGGCCGTGTTTGGCCTCACATTCGTAATGCCGGTTTTGGTATTTATGTCCATGCTACGGGTCGGGAAAATCAGCTCATTGCAAATGCCTCAGCGTGATGAACGCCAACTGCCCATCATGTTAACAGCGGTTTTTTTCTATGGACTCTTTTATTGGTCTAAAGGATGGAGCGTGGAGCCTTTGTTTAAGGTTTATATCTTAGGAGCTGCCTTGCTTAGTTTAATTGCCTTCCTCATCAATTACCGCTGGAAAATTAGCCTTCACATGCTGGGCACTGGCGGCCTGACAGGCTGTATGGCCACCTACGTTTATTTTATGAGCCCGGAATATTTTCCGGCCTTGCCTGTGGCTGTATTGGTTGCCGGACTGACGGCTTTTGCCCGTCTCAAGCTTTCCTCGCACACTCAAGGCGAGGTGTATTTCGGATTTCTTCTTGGCTTCGGACTGATATTCAGCCTGTTTGTTTTGATAACAGTATAACTGTTTTTGGTTCGGCACCTCAAGCCCGGTTAATATGGCGTGATAGTAATCCCCAGTGAAAGTGGATAGATTTCCGGGCCAAGATCGCGCTGGAAGATGCGCGAAGGCTGATAATAAGCGTAGAGATTCACCCATTTGTAGCCAACACGCAAGGTGGGTCCAAAGGTGTATTTTTCTATGGCATTGACGCGTTTCTCTTTTATCAGACGATATGGGCCGTCTTTGACGGTCTGGCCACGATATTTGGTCTTTGAATCGAGCGCAATGCCCATCTTGAAACCGATACCGATTTTCCAGTTGTCTTTAAATTTAAGCCGAAATTCGGCGGGGATGTCAATATAGGTCAAACCCAGCTTGCTGCGCTTGTAGTTGAGGTCTTTGTTGATGGGACTCATTACGATGGTATCGGCTTTCACATCGCTGATGATACCGTTGCTGTAGAAATTGTGCATCCTGAGTCCGGCACCCAGCGCAAAGATGTGTTTAGTTTCGCCAACCTTGAAATTGTATGTCGTTGAAAATCCAAAGCCTTGGTTAATGGCGCGCATCTTGATGCCATCAGGCGATTTGGTGAGGACATCGGTGAAGATATCGAATCCTGCGGAAACACTGTTGCTTGTCTTGGTGGCCACAACCTGTGGGCGGGCAGCAATAAACAAGAACAATAAGGCGGCTAATAAACTTAGTTTTTTCATTTTCCGGTTTGAAGGTTAGTGAAGTGGCAAAGATACATTTTTCGTAAAGATGAATTATGGCATTGTAAAAAATCAGCGTTTCGGAGGTTGTTGGTCAATTAGCTTGTGCATGGATGAGCTGTTCCATTTTGCTGCGCCGGTTTTGCGAATGATGATTTTGCCTTCGGGGCTTATCACCCAGGTTGTTGGGATGCTTCCGGTGGAAAAATCGGGAGGAGTTTCTGAGAGCTCTTGGTAAACGGGCATTGTATAGCCTTTCTTTTCCATGAAGCTGCCGATAGTTTCGGCTTTTTCGTTGCTCACGAGCACAAAGGTAATTTTGTCCGATTTGTTTGTGTAAAGTTCCTGCAGATCGGGCATTTCGGCAATGCAAGGCGGGCACCAGGTGGCCCAGAAATTGAGCAAAATCGTTTGTCCTCTTAGCTCGCCAAGGCGGATCTGCCGACCATTGGCATCGCGCAACTGCCAATTCCAAGCTTCATCACTCACCATAGCCTGTTTTTCGGTGGATAAGGTCTTGGGCGAAATAGAGGTCAATCCTGCCATAAAGGCACTGATTTCTTTGCGGCTGGCAGGAATCATCAAGCCAATCAACAGCAACAAAAAAAATAGGTCGGAAGCCTTGCTCAACCAGCTTTTCTTTTGCCAATAAGCTTCCCATCTTTTTTTAATGTAAGATTTCACACTCATCTATTTAGTTTTTGGGCTTGTTTGCCTCGCTCGTCAGGCGTATGCGTTCGTCGAGCAAACGGTCAATTTCTTCTTCGCTCAGGTGAGGGTCGCTTAATCTGGCGTCTATTTGAGCAATGCTTTCGAGTTGTTCGGTATTGCCCGAAGTCAGTGGTGTTTCAACAATTTCGGGTTCGCCTAGCTCTTCACGTAATTGCTTAACAAACATCCCGATCATTTGATGTACGTGTTCGTTTGCCTGACCAAACATCTCAAACGAGATGTGGTCTTTCATCAATTCATAGTTCTTTAAAAAAAGGCGCATCTGCTCAAGCTGCACCTTGTTGAGGCCACTGATCTCGTCCATCGGATGCTTTTCCATCAGCTTGTTGAAGAGTCTGAAAAGCTCATCGAGCTGCTTTTTAAATGCGTTGTTGTCCATGATGTCAATTGCGATTTTGTCGGGTTAACACAAAAACCATGCAAAAAACTTCGGTTGACAGGAAATTATTTGCGAAGCTGGTTAAGGGAGAATAGATTGTCGAAAAGTTTTCCCTTTCGTTGGGTAGGTCTGAAATGGCCTTCGTTCACCTTTTGCACCTCCTCAATGGTATAAAACGCATTGGGATTGTGGGTGTTAATGATTTTGAGAGCTTCGTTCAGGTCTTTCTTTTTAACAATGCTAAAAAGAATTTTGACAGGGCCTGATTTTCCTTCCGCATCAAGGGTGGTTACTCCGTAATTGGCTTCACGAAGCCGTTCGATGAGTTCCGGATTGTCTTTTTTAGGGATAATACGGATGACCACACTTCCGAGCGACATTTTTTCAACAATTCGTATTCCGATGTAGTTGCCTGCGCCAAAACCGGCCCCATAGCCAATATACGACATGAAGTTGTCGAGCTGCTGCATGATCTGACCAATAGCCAACAGCCAGATGATGACTTCGAGAAAGCCCAGAAATGGGGCATAGTTTTTAAGTCCGCGCGAGACAAAAATCAATCGGATAGTGCCGATGGTTACATCCATGATGCGTGCAATGGCGATGAGCAAAGGCAAAACCACCCAGTTGTAAACGTCAGCGCCAAAAAATTCCTGAAGACTTGCTGTCATAAATTAAAGCCTGAGATTTGCGGCCAAAGATAGGGCATTTTCGATGTCGGTTGTCCCGGGTTTTGCCTTGTGGTCTAAGTTTGTAAATTTGCCACAAAATTTACCCCTTCATGGCGATTGATTTCCAACCTACTCAATATCGTTTGCAGTCTTTGGCAACCGGCCGTGTTTTTGACGATTCGGGCTGGCTGCTCGAAGCTCCGGGCGAGGATATGCCGGGGCTCGTCAGAGCAGTGTATGAGCAAAATCAGCTTGATCTGAAAGACGAAAGCTTTGGTCTTTTCCGTTTTTCCGATTGGTTGCCTGCTCAACGTTTCCTCCATGGCTCTTCGGCTCCGGTTACCTATAAAAGCAAAGAATTGGCCGCCTTTTTAAGGCTTCATCACCTCCACATCACTTTTAGCGGATGGTGGCCCGAGCGCGGCGCGATAATGACAAGCTGTTCGTTCAAAGAGACGGAGGCTTTCTCGGTTTGCAGCCGGATGCAGCCGCAAAACTCCCAAAAAGTATTGGTGGTTGCCTCGGCGGGCAATACCGCACGGGCTTTCGCGCAGGTGTGTTCCGACAACCAGATTCCACTCTTGCTCTGTGTCCCCGAAGATAATCTGGACGCTCTTTGGTTTGATAAGTCATTGAACGAATGTGTAAAATTGGTGGCCACGGCAAAAGGGAGCGACTATTTCGATGCCATCCACTTGTCTAATATAGTTTGTGGCTTCGATGGTTTTTATGCCGAGGGGGGGGCAAAAAATGTTGCCCGCCGCGATGGCATGGGTACAACCGTGCTTTCGGCCACCACTTTTATCGGACGCCTCCCCGACTTTTATTTTCAGGCTGTTGGAAGCGGTACCGGTGCCATCGCTGCCTGGGAGGCAAACCTGCGTTTTATGGCCGACGGCCGCTTTGGGAAACACAAAATGCGGCTTATGGTGTCGCAAAATGCCCCCTTCCAGCCAATCTACGATGCCTGGAAGGCCGGATCGAGGGCTATTTTGCCTTACGATGACGCCTTGGCCAGACAACATGCTGAGCTCATTGCTGCCACAGTACTTTCAAACCGTAAGCCGCCGTACCCGGTGATTGGCGGGCTTTTTGATGCCCTGAAAGATACGCAGGGCGATGTGCTTTTGGTTCATAACGAAGAAGCCGACGAAGCAGCCCGACTTTTTGAACAGCTTGAAGGAATTGATATTCACCCGGCTGCTGCTGTGGCAGTGGCCTCACTGAGGCAGGCCGTTGCCAAGGGCCGCGTTCCCACCGATGCCATCGTGATGCTCAACATCACCGGAGGAGGAGAAAAAAGATTTAAAGCCGAACATCAACTGCATTACCTGAAGCCTGAACAAGTTTTTGAGGTGGATGCCTCTCCGGAAGAAATAAAACGGAAAATCGGCCTGCTGAAATGGTGAGCCGGCTACCTTTTGCGTACGATAAGTGCTAAGATGGTTGTGTTATTGATGTCAAGCCTTGCAACGATTGGTCATTCAATGGATAGTTTATTTGAGAATTTGATAATAACCGTGTAATCATAAACCTGAAATTGTAATTGCACGATTACAAACTTCATAAGCAGCACTGCTTATCTTGCCAAATAGCCTTATCTGCCGAATGTTTTGACTTTGTAAGAAATATTCAGATGCCATGCGCGGTTGAAAAACCGCAAATCAGTGTTTTCTTTTATCCCTACTCCAAAAACATCCCGAATTCCGTAATAGTAGGTAAAGCTGGCTTTCCAGTTACGAACTTTAAAATATACACCGGGCTGTAAAGCTGCATCCCATATCCTCGACTCGGCAGCGATGATTTCGCTTGATCGGTTGGATAGCTGAAAAACTGTTCAAAATTGAGAAGTCAATGCCGAAAGTTTTATATAAAGGGATGCCAGCCCCAAACGGGATGGTGATATAATTGTGCGTGAATGAATAAGATGTGCCCGGGTTCACATGATAGTTTTCTCCAAATTTATTGATCGAACCAAGCATTGTGTACTGAATGCCTGTAAATGGGTGAAAGAAGTTGTGCTTCGACCACTCCAGTGATACACCCAATTTCAGTGAGGCTGCTGAATTCAAAGAGAACCCCGACATTTCCTGATGCTTGTGGTTAAAACTGTAATGCTGGCTTTAGCCGGCGCCACCAGTAAGATAAAGATCAAATTGGCCGAATGCCGTGCCAGATACAAACAGTAAGATCAGGAGTAGTTTCGATGGCTGGAAATCAAGAAAATGAGATGTTTTCATGCGGAAGGAAGGAAGGAAGGAAGGAAGGAAGGAAGGCGCAAAACCTTTGCCCATACGGCTTTTGTTGATTGGGTTGGCCACCAAAAACCCCGTTAAACGAAAGGATTTCACCATGGTTGGTGTATTTGGTTATCCACCAAAGATAAAAGGCCTTTTAATTGATTTAACAAAGAGATGAAAATTTATTTCAGATAAAAACGGTTATAGTTTATTGAAAATCAATTGCATATATCTATATGCCTGAATGTAAGTTGTGTTGCTTTGATACCTCTTTTAAAATTTGGATATATGTTAAGGGAAGAAAATAAAGCCTGCAAGAACCATTTCCGACAGGCTTTTTATGAGCTCGCTTGATATTAAAACAAAGGCAGTTTATAGCTTATTGTAAGATAGAATGCACTGTTGTAAACTTTCCAATAAGCTGTATTTTGTGGCGCTTCAGCCCGATGAAAGACATCGGTGAAACCACGGTAATAATTGCAACCAATTTTCCATTGATCCAAGCTGTAAAAGATGCCGGGTTGCACACCAAATTCGTATTTTGCTGCTTCAGGGCTCGTTTCGGTTCCTCCTACCAAAAAACCATTGATGAGTGCCAAGCGGATACCGACTGTTTTGAATACCGGTGCATCAACACCAATGGGTATCCTTAGAAAATTGAACCTGAAACGGTTGGTTGGTTCCAAAAGATGCCAATCAGTTGGATAATCAAGTTTGCTTTGCAACACATAAAAGGAGCAACCTGCAAAGGGTTGGATATGCTTGCTTTTGTTCAACTGAACAAGCATATCAACTCCCGATGTGAAACAATGATTACTTTCAATTCCCTCGGTTTGAAAGTGCTGACCCTGCAATTTGCTCAATCCACCTGAAGCGGAGAGCGTTAGATCAAATTGGCCGAAAGCGACAATTGATATTTGGATCATTGCCAATAAAAAAATCACATTTTTCATGATAGAATATTTTTAATAACCACAATTGATTTCATTCCATAAACCACCTAATCCAGTACTTGTTGCTTTCCCTTTAACTTTATAAAAAACCGGGTTTGTGATTTGGTAATTATGTATTACATCACCCATATTATGGGTCATTCCGTAATAAACTCTGGTCATTAGTTTTGAATTGCTTACGTTATCTGACTTATTAATTAATCCGCGTTTTTCATATCCGACAACAGTTGTACATGTCTGATTATTGTAACCATTTTGTCTGGGAACGTCAAGTTCACAATAGACCTCTTTAAACTCTAAATTTGTTTTGTATTTGAACCAAATCCCTAACGTCTTTTTTTCTCCATATAAGTTGATGAGTGAGCAGTATTTTCTGTAATTCATTAATTGATTGGTGCTTGGGCATCTTGTTGAAGTTGGATCTTGTACAATACTAACACTAATGCAAAAATTTATCCTTCTGTTTTGGCTCGCATTGTATTTTACAGCCGATTTTTGGTTTCCGCAATTACTTTCTATTGGGTCGAGTTCCACATTTTTAATATAAAAGAATTTTCCATCCGAAAGATCATCGTCAAAGTCTTCGTTTAGGGTTAATGATTTAATTTGAGTTAATGTGGCTCCAGTCCAACCAACGATCCCTTCAGGGAAGATACGGAAAAATGTATTGCCAACTTTGAAAATCCCATGAATATTTGCCACACACTGATGGCCGTAGAAGGGTAATTGGGTAGTAAGCGTACTGTCTTCAACTTTAACAAAATCGTTATGGCTATTTATCAGCTGCAGCATTTCATTTTTAGTCGAGGCATTAAAAACGATGTCTGATAATGAATCAGTGATAGATGCATAGGATGTAAATCCCCATTGAACTTCTTGAAGTTTTCTGAGAGAGTCTGGCATTGCCAAAAGGCTGTTAAGGTAATATTCAAATGACGGCATATCCAAGAAGCATAAAACACCATCTGTAACCTGAATTATTTCTTCAGAATCTTTTAAAAGTGCTTGTGTTTCGCTTTTAGATTGTTGTGATTCCTGCTCTTTTTTGCATCCGAGCAACAGCAAGATGGCTATTAAGATAAGGAAGGGAGGAAGGAAGGAAGGCGCAAAACCTTTGCCCATGCGGCTTTTGTTGATTGGGTTGGCCGCCAAAAACCCCGTTAGACGAAAGGATTTCATCATGGTTGATGTATTTGGTTATCCACCAAAGATAAAAGGCCTTTTAATTGGTTTAACAAAGAGATGAAAATTTATTTCAGATGAGAAAATTTTTAAATTTATTGAAAATCAATGGTGTATATCTATATACATGAATGTGAGTTTTGTTGCTCAGTTATCTCTTTTGAAATTTGGATACATGATTGGAAGAAAAAAGCCTGCCAAGTGGAGCCTTGGCAGGCTTTATTACAGACGGTATTCTATGGCATTAATTGAATGAGGAAAGGCGATAGGCAAAGTTGAATAGTATAATTCGGTTAAAATGACGAAAATCAGACCCACCTATATAACCATAGCCAAGGGCGTCATTAAAACCAAAATAATAGGACAGGCTACCTCTCCATCTTTTATATTGATAATAGATGGCTGGCTGTACCGCAATGTCCCAGGTTGCAGCTTTTGGAAGAACTGTGTTTCTGGATTTATTGGCTATCTGAAAGCTGTTTACGCAAGAGGCTTCGAAACCTAATGACTTGTAAATACGAATTCGTAATCCAATGGGTACAGAAAGATACTGAAAGCTGAAATGTGAACCAATAATAGAATCAAAACGAACTTCCTGATCGGCGCCGGTGAATGAAAAATTAAGGCCAATAAATGGTTTGAATCTGGATGGGCTCTCCCATGTCATTTCTGCGCCCAAGCTGCCTGCAAAAATTGATTTCAACTCAAAACCGGCCTGAGTTTTATCTCTTTCTATTTCATTAAAGTAATTGCCAAGGCCTGCGCCTCCAGTAAGATAAAGATCAAATTGGCCGGATGTCATGCTTGACACAAACAGCATGATCAATACTAAATTTGTTTTCATTTTTTGATAATTAAAAAGTTAGTAACCACAACTAATTTCTGCCCAATTATTAATGCCTAAGGCATCACTTTTTGCTTTGCCTTTTACCTTGAGAAAGGTGGGTGTGGGAAAATCGTTAATATTAATGTTGGCTGTCATATCACCCATTCCATTGCTCGCACTGCTGTAATAAACTACCCACCCTCTTGAGCTTCCTTTGTATCCACTTTTGTTAGATATTCCACCCAATTCTGTATGAATTATAGAGGTACAGGTTTGACTAATATAATGGTCTTGTCTGGGCACTTCTATTTCGCAATAGATATCTTTATATTCCAGATTTGTAATATAACTATTCCAAATGCCAAATCTTTTGCGTTGACCGACAATTCTTAGCTTTAATTCAGCAAATACGTATTCTATTGGGGTATTATTTGCAGTACACCAAGAGCTGGCATAGTGGATTTTATAGGTAGAAATGTCGAAAATAACCCTATAAGTGTTTCCATTTGTGTACTTTTCAACCCTTTTGTAATTTCCGCAATTACTTTCTATTGGGTCGAGTTCCACATTTTTAATGTAGAAGAATTTTCCATCCGAAAGATCATCGTCAAAGTCTTCGTTTAGGGTTAATGATTTAATTTGAGTTAATATGGCTCCAGTCCAACCAACGATCCCTTCAGGGAAGATCCGGAAAAATGTATTGCCAACTTTGAATATCCCATGAATATTTGCCACACACTGATGGCCGTAGAAGGGTAATTGGGTAGTAACTGTACTGTCTGCAACTTTAACAAAATCGTTGTAGCTACTTATCAGCTGCAGCATTTCATTTTTAGTCGAGGCATTAAAAACGATGTCTGATAATGAATCAGTGATAGTTGCATAGGATGTAAATCCCCATCGAACTTCTTGAAGTTTTCTGAGAGAGTCTGGCATTGCCAAAAGGCTGTTAAGATAATATTCAAATGACGGCATATCCAAGAAGCATAAAACACCATCTGTAACCTGAATTATTTCTTCAGAATCTTTTAAAAGTGCTTGTGTTTCGCTTTTAGATTGTTGTGATTCCTGCTCTTTTTTGCATCCGAGCAACAGCAAGATGGCTATTAAGATAAGGAAGGGAGGAAGGAAGGAAGGCGCAAAACCTTTGCCCATGCGGCTTTTGTTGATTGGGTTGGCCGCCAAAAACCCCGTTAGACGAAAGGATTTCATCATGGTTGTTGTATTTGGTTATCCAACAAAGATAAGTCCATTCTAAGCTCTTCCGACAAAACGAAACAATTTTATTTCAGTGATATAGAGGAGCGTTTGGGGGGATGATTTGCTTCTGCCGTGCCGGAGATTTTGGGTTGTTTTTAAACAGAGGAGGCTGCTTCAAAAGGCAGCCTCCTCTGTTTAAAAAATGGTCAGAATCAAAACGGTTGTCTAACGGGTAATGATGATTTTTCTGTTCGCAAATTCGCCGTTTTTCGTTTCGAGCTGAAGGAAATAAGTCCCGTTGTTGAGTTGTGCCAGATTCAGGCGTTGGGTGTCATTTCCGTTGAGGTTTTTTTCGATCACCGTCTGGCCTGTCAGGTTAAGTACCCGGGCCTTGATGCAATCTCCTGCCCGATCGAGAAATATCTCGCCGGAGGCAGGCTGAGGATATACCCTTACTTGCAGGGCGGCAGTTTCGTCTATTCCTACCACGATATCCATTGTAACAGGAATTGTTTTAACTTGTGTGACGGGGTCATTGCTGCTAATTATGATGTTAGCTGTGAAAAGACCAAAATTCAATCCGCTCGGATTAAACACGACGTTCACCTGTTGGGTAGCTCCTGGGGCAACAGAGCCACTGTTGGTTGACAGGCTGAGCCATTCATTTCCGCTGAGTTTTGCACGGATATTCCAGTTGTAATTCAATCCAAAGGTCGAAATGTGTTCCCAGGCTGTACCATCAGTCGAAATCCAGTCGCCATTGGGATTAGCCGGGCCGGCATCACAGCCAGTGGGGAACTCGTTGGCACCATGGGTCACCGAGTATCCCACCCAGATATCCTGTCCGAGGAGCGTCAAAGGCGAGCTCAGGCTGATGTTATTCCAGCTTTGTGCTGTAGCTGTGAAGCTCTGTTCGTGGAGCAAAGCTCCGGGTGTTGTGGTTGTTCCTGCTCCCCAAATCATCAGCTTCGCGGGGTTTGGCACATCGTTGATATAAACCATTACCTCATCGAGCGTATAGCCGGCATAGCCCGAAGTGAGGTCGGCGGGGAACCGGGCGGCAACAAAATAACTTCCGCCACCAGTCAATCCAATAGCATCATCATTCTCACCGTCATAATGTAGCACAACGCCATCGCGAACCATTGATGGAACGCCACCCATTGTACTCTGGGCTTTTGACAGTTTGATATCGCTTTTACCGGGACGTGGTCCAATGGGTACTGTCGAGGACTGAGAACCGTTTTTGTTGGTGTACACAATGCTGGCCTGCCAGTCTAAATTGGAAAATCCGTTGTTGCCAATGCTCATTGTCTGAGTCTGAATGGAACCCGGATAAATATAATATTGATAAAGAGCATTCGGGTTTACCGTAATTACAGGGGCATTGGTGCCTTCGTAAATATGGATGTTGTCGAGCTGCCATTTGTTGAGGTTGTAAGTGGTTTGGCCTGTGGCTTCAAACTTCACTGCCGTAAAGGTGTTCAAGGCATATTGGGTGATATCAAAGACATGTGTTTCCCAATCAAGCGAGCCTTCATTGGCGAATGAGGCGACCATCACCCAATTTTTTATATTGCCGTTCCATACCCACACTTTGATTTTTTCTGTACCTGAGAAATTATAGTCATCAAGGAATAAGTCGAATTTCAGGCTGACGTTTTCTGATGCTGGCGAAGCGTCAATAATGGGGCTTACGAGGCTGAAGCTGTAACCGGTTACCACCGGATCCCAGAAAAAGTCGGCCGTTGGTGCAGGATTTCCTCCCTCGGCATAAACAAACCAATTGCCTTGGTTGGGAACAAACTTCCAGTTGTTAGTGGTGAAGTTACCGCCCGACCAGTCTTCAGCAAAAGGCAAGCCGATGGGATCGGCAATGGTCAGGTTTACTACTGCCGGATCGGAAATGCCGGGAGTGGGTGCGCCATACACAGCTGCAACGCCATAAACATAATTTCCGTTGGATAAGGGGCTGTCAATAAACTCCTTAACCTCAGGCGTGGTGCTCCCAATCTCTGTTCCATTGCGATATACTTTATATGCGGTGAGATTGATATTGCCTCCCTGATTAGGTGTTGACCAACTGAGTCGTGCAGCGTGACCTATGTCCATTGCGTTGAAATTCAATGGTTTTGGTAACTGGGAAGAGCTGACGTTGAGTGTTGCAGGAACGGTGATACTGGTTCCGGCTCCATCGCTGAAAGCAAAAACCATGCTGCCATCATAGGTCCCCGGATCGAGTCCAAAGGAGTTGAACGTAGCGTCAATTGTGGCAATTGCGCCGGCAGCAATGGTTCCACTCAGTGGTGTGGCGCTTAGCCAAGCTTCGCTCGAGCCTCCATCGCCTACTTTTACGGTATAGTCTTCCACTTCGCCGAAGGGGAAATTACCACAAGGCGCCGGTATCACCACATACGACAAGCAGATGCGCAGCCTGTAAAATCCGTCAGGTGTGCCGGCAGGAACAACAATATTGCCGGTGAAAGTAGTGCTTCCATTGGTCGAACTCAGTACAAACTCTTCATTGGTTCCGACATCAAACTGATAATTGTGGTCCCAGTCAACCCAAACTGTCACTTTATCTGAAGGCCAGGGGTTGCCGTTTGTCACGGTGATCATTTCACTTTGACCGGCATCAATCTGAGTGTAAAGAGCTGTGTAGTCGGCCACACCGCCTTGCCATCCGCTGCTGTTGCTGATGCTGCCAAGAAGCACATGCGAGATGTATCCTTCCTGTCCGGAGGTGGAGGCATCGCAATAAGTGCCTGAGAGACTGCCCTCGGTCTGGCGTCCGCCGTTGATGCTTATCTGGAAATCAATCGGGCTGCTGCCGTTGTTTCTTACCACGAGCTGCTGGGTGGCTGATTGATTAGCGGCCAGTGTCTGAGTCAGCACTTCGGGTTCAATGCTTACATTGGCCGGAGCAACCGAACGCGGAATATAGCCGGTGCGGTCGTTGCTTCCTTTATAGGTTCCGAAAAGTACGTCGGCCTGCTCAACCGGGATATTTAGTTCGTACACGTTCACATAAGCCGAGTCTGTGGCCGAGAAAGTCTGTTCATAGGAAAGTGAGACCAGATCGAGCAGGCCGTCGCCGTTCACATCGCCCAAGGTCGGGCCGTTCATAAAGGTGAAACCTGTAGGGCGAAGCGGAAAGCCATTGATCTCGCCGCCGCCATCCATCTTATAGGCGTGGATAAACCCTTGGCCTTCAACCATTAGATTGCTGCCAAAAATAAGGTCGTGCGCCCCATCGCCCGTGATGTTGGCCACGCAAATAGGCGATTCAAGTCCGCCCGATTTCTCAATAGGGAAATGTTCCATCATGCTTGCATCGGGATTAAAGCCAAAAAGCATGGGAGCCACCTCTTCGGTGTTAGGGATGCTGGCGAAGATTTTGAAATCGTTGGTGCCGGATAAGTCAACTGCTGTGGGTGGGCAATACGTCCAACTTGCGTTGGGGGTTGGCACAGGCCATCCGGTGCGGTAACTGCCATCGTAGTTTCTAACGTAGAAATTAGGGGAATCGCCATGTGCAGCACCGATAATGCTCAGATGTCCGTTTCCGTCAAGGTCAACAAGCAGGGGCGATTGATAGCTCAACGATGAGCCATTGGCCGTTGTGGGGAATCCACTTTTATATGCGCCATCGGTGCCGTTAAAAGCATGTAAAAGACCATTTGAAGTGCCGGTTACGATATCATTGATGCCATCGCCGTCAAGGTCGCCAACTGATGGAGTGATGGCCGGCGTGCCGCCAAGGTTGGAAGTCCAAAGAATGCTTCCGTCCTGTTTTATGACATGAAGGTTGTTAGAGGTGCGTGTCTGTACGATGATTTCTTTCTGCCCGTCGCCGTTCATGTCGGCTAATGCTGGCGCACAGATAATCCAGTGATTTGTGAAAGTTTTTGGAAAGCCGGGCATATCGTTCCCGTTCACGTCCAAGTAGAAAACCCTTCCGTTGTTTGGCACACCCCCTGTAACCTGCACAATACCAATGGCTCCGCTTTGATCCATTACTGAAACTGAGGGAGGATAAATGGGGGTGCCAATGAGTTGTTTCTGCCACAAAAGACTTCCGTCGTGTTTAAAAACCCGTAAATGGCTCATCGAAGCCACCAGGATTTCTTCTTTTCCATCGCCATCGATATCGGCCAGGGTTACATTACGGAAGTTTTTAAAGTTGGGATGTGCCGGCACTTTTTTCGGGAATCCGGCCATCTGATTAATGGTTGAGGGAGCATAAGCAGGTATTAAATGCGAATCCACCACAACATCACGGGTGAGTACCTCGCCATTGGGGCCTAAATAAGCCTGACTGACCCGGCTTTGCGACCAGGTGAGCATCGGGAGCAACAGTGCAAAAAAGAATAAAACTTTTTTCATAATGATTTATATTGATTAATAGTGCAATGATAGGTTCTGATTTAAGAACCTGAAGGTAGGCAAATTTAAATATCCCGGAATTGAAAACAAAGACCATTACAGAAAATATCCATACTACAATTGTTTCACATTTCACTATGCTGTAATTTATAGTTCATGTTATCAATGGGATAGAAATGGCAGATAATTCTTGAGAGCAGAGTCAATTTTTGGGATCAAATAACCTGAAAAGGGGCAAAAAAAACTGCCCGTGGGAAAATTACACTTTTCCCACGGGCAGAACGGTTGAAAAAATCAAAAATAAGTTTAGAAAAGTCCGGTGATATTGCCGTCTTCGTCCAAATCCATTCTTTCAGAAGCAGGGGTCTCGGGCAAGCCTGGCATACGCATAATGTCACCAGTAATGGGAATGAGGAATCCTGCTCCGGCGGCAATTTCGATCTCCCTTACAGTAATCACGAAATCTTTTGGCCGACCCAAAAGTTCGGGGTTGTCGGAAAGTGATTTCTGCGATTTTGCCATACAAATGGCCAGATCGTTGAGCCCGAGGTTGGAAATTTTATTTAGATGTGCCTTTGCCTTCGGAGTGTAATCTACGGCTTCGGCACCATAGATTTTCTTTGCAATGGTTTCGATTTTCTTTTCAACGCTGTCGGTCAGAGGGTAGAGTGGGAGGAAGTTGGGGCAGCAGTTGTCAGAGGCTTCTACCACTAAACGGGCAAGTTCTTCGGCTCCAGCTCCTCCTTGTCCCCACACATCGGCTATTGCTGCCGGTACACCCTTTGATCGGCAATAATTAAGCAAGTAATCAAGCTCTTCGGGGGTGTCGCTTGAAAATTTGTTGATGGCAATGACCGGTGCCAGCGAAAACAACTTGATGTTTTCGACATGTTTTTCAAGATTCTCGATGCCTTTGGCCAGCGCAGCCACATTTGGCGTCTGAATATCTTTCAGGGCTTGTCCGCCGTGGTATTTCAGTGCACGGATGGTGGCCACTAACACAGCCGCATTAGGCGAAAGTTTGGCATGACGGCATTTGATGTCGAGGAATTTTTCGGCACCAAGGTCGAATCCAAAACCGGCTTCGGTCACCGTGTAGTCGGTGAGGGATAAAGCGGTTTGTGTCGCTACAACAGTGTTTGTGCCTTGGGCAATATTGGCAAAAGGCCCACCATGAATGATGGCCGGGGTACCTTCGAGGGTTTGAACCAAGTTGGGTTTGATGGCGTCTTTGAGTAGGGCGGCCATAGCTCCATTAGCTTTCAGGTCGCGGGCATAGATTGGCTTTTTGTCGAAAGTGTAACCGATAAAAATATTACCCAAACGCTCTTTCAAATCCTGTATGTTGTTCGATAGACAAAGAATTGCCATCACTTCGGAAGCAGCGGTGATGTCGAACCCTGTTTCGCGCGGGATGCCATGTGTGGTGCCACCTAAGCCCACTACGATGGAGCGCAGCGACCTGTCGTTCATGTCCATTACCCTTTTCCAAGAGATGGTGCGCGGGTCTAAGTTGAGCGATCTGGTCTTGCTCTGGATGTTGTTGTCAATCAGAGCGGACAGCAGGTTATGGGCTTTCTCGATGGCTGCAAAATCGCCGGTGAAATGCAGGTTGATATCTTCCATAGGCATTACCATTGATTTGCCGCCTCCGGTGGCCCCGCCTTTCATTCCGAACACAGGCCCCAGCGAGGGTTCGCGCAACACTACCGCCGACCTTTTGCCAATACGGTTCAAAGCCTGCGAAAGTCCAATGGAAACAGTGGTCTTGCCCTCACCGGCTGGAGTGGGCGAAATAGCAGACACCAGAATCAGCTTGCCAAACTTGGAGCGGTCAATAAATTTCAATGGCAGCTTGGCTTTGTATCTTCCGTAAAGTTCTAAATCATCGGCTTCAATACCAAGTTGTGCCGCAATCTCGGCAATAGGACGAAGTTTTGCTTTTTTTGCAATCTCAAGATCGTTCATAATGAATTGTTTATGTGATATTTTTGGTTTTGAATTGTCTTATTGCCCTTATGTTAAGCTTTCCGAATAGTTAAAATTTCCCTAACAAAAACGCCGGCTTTGTGCTTATATTGTTCAACTGATGGTAGAAACCTTCATGCAGGCCGTTGCCGATAAAGTAACGGCTGAAACGTAAGTGGTTTCAGCCGTTGTATTGTTTCCTATGCCCTGTGTCAGATCATCTTGCCGGGATCAACCCAGTCCGTAAATTGTTCATCGGTGAGAAGTCCGAGTTCGATAGCTGCCTTGCGTAGTGTAGTGTTTTCGGTATGCGCTTTTTTAGCAATCCGTGCGGCGTTGTCATAGCCAATATGGGTGTTTAGTGCCGTTACAAGCATGAGGGAGTTTTCGAGGTTGTGTCGAATGGCGGCCTCATTGGCTTCGATGCCTTGCACAGCATGTTCGGTAAAGCTGACGCAGGCTTCGCCCAACAGCCTGGCGGCTTGCAATAGGTTATAGATCATCACCGGCTTGAAAACGTTCAATTGGAAATGTCCCTGCATTCCACCGGCAGTGATGGCGGCATCGTTACCAACCACCTGTGCGCACACCATGGTGAGGCTTTCGTTTTGTGTGGGGTTCACCTTGCCGGGCATGATGGATGATCCGGGTTCGTTGGCCGGAAGGATGATTTCGCCTATGCCACAGCGTGGCCCTGAGGCTAAAAGACGAATGTTGTTGGCAATATGCATAAGGCTCACTGCCAATTGCTTGAGTGCTCCTGAGGTTTCTACGATGGCATCGTGAGCCGAAAGGGCTTCAAATTTATTAGGAGCAGTTACAAAAGGTAAGCCGGTGAGTTTGGCAATATTTTCGGCCACTTTCTCCGAATATCCTTTTGGGGTGTTGATTCCGGTTCCCACTGCAGTACCGCCTAAGGCCAGCTCGCTCAGGTGTGGAAGGGTATTTTTCAATGCCTTAATGCCATAATCGAGCTGGGCAACATAGCCCGAAAATTCCTGCCCAAGGGTGAGTGGGGTGGCGTCCATCAGATGGGTGCGTCCAATCTTGACAATGCCGCCGAATGCAATAGCCTTGTCGTGAAGCGCCTCACGTAACATTTCAAGACCCGCAAGGGTGGTCTCTGTTACCATCTTATAGGCTGCAATATGCATGGCTGTTGGAAAAGTATCGTTCGACGATTGCGATTTGTTGACATCGTCGTTCGGGTGGATTTTCTTTTTCTCATCATCGAGCTTGCCTCCGGCCAGCACATGGGCGCGGTTGGCTATCACCTCGTTCACATTCATATTGCTTTGTGTCCCCGAGCCTGTTTGCCAGATCACTAACGGAAACTGGTCGTTGAGTTTTCCGGCCAGTATCTCATCGGCAGCAGCCGAAATCAGCTCACATTTTTCTTTCGGCAGCACGCCCAGCTCCATATTGGTGATGGCGGCGGCTTTTTTCAGGTAAGCGAATGCGGTGATGATTTCGTTGGGCATAGAACCTTCGGGGCCGATGCGGAAATTGTTGCGCGAGCGCTCGGTTTGGGCTCCCCAATACTTTTCTGCGGGAACCTCAACAAGACCCATAGTGTCTTTTTCAATGCGGAATTTCATCGTTCTTCTGAGTTTAGAGTTGGTGAATTAGCGTTTTTTGCGTTCAACACGTTGGCCTAAAGCCAATAATTCTTTTTGAATATCAATCAGCTCATTTTGAATTGGTTCCAATTCGGTAGGTTTCAGCATACCGGTATGAGTGGCAATTTGGAGCAGGGTGTCAACTTCGGTGATGGCATCGAAAGCCTGTTGAAGACGAGCCGAACTGCCAACTCGCAGGCCGTTTCCAAGGGCTAAAGCCAAAGCAACGGGTACCTCGGTGATACGGTCTTTGATTTTTCGGCCAAGCCCGTCTTTTTCTCCGTTCGGAAAAGTCCCGGTAATAGAATAAAGATAATGCAGGAGCTGCATTGATTTTTGCCAGACCGGCAACTGGGTGTGTGGACGTTGGTTCATAGTGTTTTTTTTTAATGTTCAATTCAGGTTGTTTGCAGAATCCGGTCGGCCTGCTCGGGCGGATCGGCTAAAACAGCTTTTCTTTCGGTCTCAATCAATGGTCTTTTCAAAAGTTTTGGATGAGCTGCTATGGCTTCAATCCATTGATCATCAGTGAGGTCTTTACCTTTATAAAGTGTTTTGAAAATATCTTCCTGGGTGCGAATCAGCGCTTTCGGGCTGAGACCGGTTTTGGAAATGAGATCCTTTAACTGGCTGGCATTGAGCGGGTTTTTGAGGTATTCCACCACCTCGAAGCTGTGGCCGCTCTGTTGGAGGTAATTTAGCCCGGCTCTGGATTTCTTACATTGAGGATTGTGGTAGATTCGGATCATATCGTAGGCAATTAGTTTTCGTGTTCAGGTTTGTGACCAAATTCCATGAGATAGGTTTTGATAAAGTCGTTGAGTTCGCCATCCAACACGGCTTGGGTGTTTGAGGTTTCATAACCCGTTCGGTTATCTTTCACCAATTTGTAGGGGTGCAACACATAGGAACGGATTTGGGAGCCCCATTCAATTTTCTTCTTGTTGCCTTCGATTTTGTCAATGGCTTCCTGTTTTTTGCGCAATTCCATTTCGTAAAGCTGGGATCGAAGCATCTGCATAGCTTTTTCGCGATTTTGCAATTGGGAGCGTGTTTCCTGACATTCAACCACAATGCCGGTTGGGGCATGTCGCAGGCGCACAGCTGTTTCCACTTTGTTTACGTTTTGTCCGCCGGGTCCGCTCGACCGGAAAGTGTCCCAACTGATGTCGGCTGGACTGATGACGATAGTAATGTTATCGTCCACCACCGGATACACATAAACCGAGGCAAAGCTGGTGTGACGGCGGTTGGCCGAGTCGAATGGCGAGAGGCGTACTAATCGGTGAACACCGTTTTCGCCCTTGAGATAGCCAAACGCATACTCACCTTCAAATTCGAGCGACACGCTTTTTACTCCGGCCACCTCGCCTTCCTGAAGGTCTAACTGCTTCACCTTGTATCCGTTGTCTTCGCCCCACATCATATACATCCGCATGAGCATTTGCGCCCAGTCCTGACTTTCGGTGCCTCCGGCACCGGCGTTGATGTTCAGAATGGCCGACAACTTGTCTTCCTCGTTGCTCAGCATATTCATAAACTCCATCTCTTCAATCTGCTTCAGGCACACACCCCATGCCTGATCCACCTCATCGCCAGTAGCATCGCCGCTTTCAAAAAACTCGCGGGCCATTGTGAGCTCGTCAAACAGCATGGTAGCCGTGGCATAACCTTCGGTCCAGCGTTTTTTTTCTTTGATGAGCTTCAGTTGCTGCTCGGCTTTCTTTGGGTCGTTCCAGAAATCGGGCGCCAACGTCTTTTCCTCTTCTTCTTCTATTTCGATAAGTTTGCGGTCAACGTCAAAGAAACCTCCTCAAAGCCTCTATCCTTTTAGACAGCTCCTTATAGTGTTCGGTAGTAATCATACGTACAAAAAATTCTATTTAACTGAGTTTAAGCGGCGAAGATAGTAAAATTGAAAATACATCAGTCGTTTTGGTTGAGTAATTCCCAGACTAATTGAGGTTGAAAACCTTTACCGATAGCATATTGCGCAAGTTTTGCCTTTTCGGTGTAAGCGTCAGCGGCTTTCACTTTTTTGTGCTTCAGGAGTTTTTTTAAAATCTCAGTGTATTCTTCGGTGTCTAACTCCAAAAGGCCAATCTGAATGGTCAGGTCGGGGATTCCCTTCATCCGTAAGGCATACATAATCTTGTTGCGCCCCCAATGGTTGTTTCGGAGTTTGCCCAAAGCATAAGCCCTCACATAACGATCTTCGTCAATCAAATTCTCTTCCTGAAGGATGTTAATGATTTTGTTGCACACTTCGGGCTGAATCTCCCACGACCGTAGTTTGTCTTTAACCTCACTGATGCAGCGTTCCTGATAATCACAAAAGTGTCTGATTTTGTCTAAGAAAAGAGGGTAATCATCGGTCATAGCCGTACATATCAGGCTATAAAAGTAACAAGAAAAAGCCGAAAAATCTTTCAATCTGAAAAATAAAACAGTCTCACATCAAAAATTAGAGGCGAATTGGCCGGAATCTTTCCGTTGGCTTTTTCTCCGTAGCCTAAGGGTGATGGGATAAAAAGCCGGATTTTTCCGCCAGCCCCGATGAGCGGGATGCCTTGTTGCCAGCCTTTGATCATGCGCGACAACGAGCCGGTGTAGCCCGGGCTCGAATCGAACTCTGTGCCGTCGAGAAAAGTGCCGCGATAGCTTACCGTAACCATCGAGTTTGGTGTGGGCCGGTTGACATCACCCGCTTTTTCAATAATATAGAACAGCCCGCTTTCCAAGCGTTGAGCCTGAAGCTGATGTTCCTGAAGATATTGTTCGATCTTTTGAATGTCAATGGCTAAATAATCGGGCTTTTCTTCTTTCTTACAGGAAAAAAGTAAAAGGGTTAAGGCAATGAAATAGAAGATGTTGTGTTTCATTCTTTAGATTGAAATGGTTAATAACTGCTCAACAATTTCCGGAACACCTTCACCGGCCTTTTTGCGGATCAGGTGGATGTTGTTCATGTCTCTATGCCCTGTGGCTTGTGGGTCAATCAGGTAAATGGGTGTATGTTGCGATGCATTGCCCAGAAGTCCGGCTGCCGGATAAACCTGAAGCGAGGTTCCGATGACCAGCAGAATGTCGGCTTTTTTAACAATCTGGATTGCCGGACTGATATTGGGCACGGCTTCGCCAAACCAAACGATGTTCGGGCGAAGCTGGGCTCCGTCGGCGGCTTTGTCGCCCCATTTGAGTTCCCAGTGGGTGAGTTCCACAACAAGATCGGGATTGCCGGTGCTGCGGGCTTTTTTAAGTTCGCCATGCAGATGAAGCACACTTGTTGAACCTGCCCTTTCGTGCAAATCGTCCACATTCTGGGTGATGATGTCCACATGATAATGCTGTTCCAAGCGTTTCAGCGCATGGTGAGCGGCGTTGGGCTCTACCTCGAAAAGCTGTTTGCGACGGACATTGTAGAATTCGAGCACCAACAATGGGTTGCGTTGCCAGGCTTCGGGTGTAGCTAAATCCTCGAAACGGTGGGTGCGCCAAAGTCCGTTGTGGTCGCGAAAAGTGCTGATACCGCTCTCGGCACTGATACCAGCACCACTGAGCACTGCAATACGTTTCAATGAAGGTGTGGGCATGTCAAGGTGTTTGATGGCAAATTTACAAAAAAAGCTGTCCGGTTGGGACAGCTTTGTTGAGGTTTCTTTAAAAAGGCGGTAGTCTAAAACAACTGCATATCGTCTAACACTTTCATCAGACTTTTCACGGAATCTGAGGAGTCGTAGAGGAGTTTCTTTTCTTCTTTGTTGAGATCCACCTCGATGATTTCTTCGATTCCTCGGCGGCCTAATTTTACAGGAACACCGAGATAGACGTCTTTCAGACCATATTCGCCTTGCAGATAGGCGCAAACCGGAAAAACCCGGTTTTGGTCATCAACGATGGCTTCCACCATCTGCGCGGCAGCGGCTCCCGGAGCATACCAGGCCGAGGTCCCCATCAGGTTCACAAGCTCGCCACCTCCTTTTTTTGTTCGGTCAACAATCTTCTCAAGTTCTTCTTTTCCAAGAAGTTCGGTTACCGGTATTCCGCTGATCGAGGTATAGCGTGGAAGCGGCACCATTGTGTCGCCATGACCACCCATTAGCAGGGCGTGAACATCGGAAGGCGACACATTGAGCGCATCGGAGATGAAAGCACGGTAACGGGCCGTATCCAAAGTGCCAGCCATGCCAAACACTTTGCGCGAAGGTTTGTTGCTGGCCAAATATGCAGCATAAGTCATCACATCCAAGGGGTTTGAAACCACAATGATGATGGCATCGGGCGAATATTTGATGGCTTTTTCGGTTACCTCTTTGACGATGCCGGCATTGGTCTTGATCAAATCATCGCGCGACATGCCGGGCTTGCGTGGAAGCCCCGAAGTGATAACGATGACGCCGGAACCTTTGGTTTTCAGATAGTCGTTGGTCGAACCCACCACACGGGTATTGTAGTGGTTGATGGGAGCCGTTTGCCAGATATCCAGTGCCTTGCCCTCGGCAATGCCTTCTTTGATATCAACAAGCACAACTTCCTTACAAAGATTTTTGTGTGCAATGACGTTGGCACATGTGGCACCGACGTTTCCCGCACCGATAACAGTGATTTTTTCCATTGGGTCAGAATTTGGTTTAGCGATAAAGTGGTTTTTTAGATTCAACAAATATACATAGCTTCATGTTTCAAGATGTAGGTTTGCGAATTTTTTAATTTTTTTTTGCTTTTCCAAAAGGAAACTGCTTTGATTTATCCTTTCTGTGTGAACTTTACACTTATGGTACAGTTCAAAAGTTATCAATTTTCATTCTGTGATTCATTGCTAGTGAGCTGGTACTGGTTATGGGTTTAGTGGAGCTGTGGCGATGCCGTTGCGAACAGCAGTTGTTTTGTCGAAAAAATAAAATAGCACCATTTTGCCGAGACAGGAATCATTTTCTCCGCACCAAAATCATCAAAATGAACGAAAACCGCATCAAAAGCTTGCACCAACTTACCCAAAAAGCCGTTGAAAAAGTGCCCGCGCTCATCCACGAACGCCAAAAAAACGCTAACTTTTCTCCTTAAGGCAAATTAGCTACTACGGCTTTCGCTGAACAGCGAATAGACCAAAAAGCCATTCCGCCTCAACGGTTTAATGGCTCTTTTATTAGGACTTTTCGGCTATTCGTATGAGTGTTATGGGCTGGTTTACCTTCTTTCGTCATGTCGTCAGGCCCAATATCTGTTTTGTAAATATGTTGTCCAAGCAAGTGTATCCTCACATTTTTTCGCTGCTGAAATGAAGTCCTTGGGGTCAACTGCTTTGTATTTGTCAGGCGACTTTAAAAGATTTTTCCAAGTGTCGTTTAGATTTGTTCCTTCAAGTTTACCTGCTGCCGTGTTTACATTTTTCAAGTCTGTGTTTTCTGTCGGGATTAAATGTAAGTGCATGTAGTCGTCTGCATGATACTCTTTCGCTTTTACCATTTCGTTTGCAAGAAGTGTTTGTCGCATGAGTTGGTAATACGGCTCTGTAAAAAGTCCTTCAACATTTGTAATTCGAAACGGACAGTCGCCTTGCTCTAAAAGCGGCAGGTAAATTTTAATTCTTGTCTGTCCACTGGTGCCCTCTGCTTTTGATGGTTGACTTTTATACTGCTCAACATACTTCCATTCAATGAAGAAAAGTTTGCGTTGTCCGTTTTCCATCTCTGCAAGCATTACCGCATCAACTGAAGTTGAGTTTGCTCCACGAGTGTGTTGTTTCTCTCCGAGATAATTTTTTGCTCCGATTACCTCAAAGTCCACATAACCGCTTTCGGGAACTCCGTTATCCATACGCAATGCAAACTTTACTTTTTTGTCAACCGATTGAAGAATTGCTGTTGCAATGTCGTGTCGTTGTCGCACGGGGTAGAGATGATTGATACACGCAATTTGTGATGAAAGCAAATGTCCTGTTGGTTCGTTACCACTGTCCCAAAATGGGATGTTGTTGCGGTTGAAAAAAGCAATAGCATCCTCTCGCACACCTGCCCAAATATTTAGTGCAGGATCTTTAAGAACAAAATCTCTTTCTAACTTTTTGAAAACTCCACCGCCTGGGTCTTTGAACATGTCGTCCCGAAGTCCGATTGCTTTTTGTCGTTGTGTTTCTAAAAAGCTCATTTGTCAATGTTTATGTTATCGCTTACTTTGGTCGGTTTTCAGCAGTCCCCGTTAGTGTTAGCATGGTCGTCAATACTTGCCGGCAACCGTGAGTTCATGCTGGGCACTGCGTGCCAGATGAACTCCTAATTATTATAGCCAGTGGCTATTCTATTTTAAAGTTTACTAATTCATAATTGGCATTTCGTCCGCCTTCATTTTTTTGTTGCAAAATACCTTTTTCTATCAAGTCTTTTATATCTCTTAAAGCTGTGTCAGTAGAGGTTTTGGTGATTTTTGCCCATTTTGAAGTTTGCAATTTGCCATCAAATCCGTCAAAGAGCTTGTTGAGCATAAGGCGTTGCCGTTCGTTTATGGGTGTATGTTCGTGCAGTTTCCAGAATTTGGCTTTATGCAGAATTTTTTGTGTGGTGTTTTCGGTGGCCAGCATTGCGTTTTTCAGGCAATGTAAAAACCAATCAAGCCATTCGGTGATGTCGCCCGAACTGTGTTGTACTTTTTGTAATGCTTCGTAATACTGCTTACGTTCTATTAAGATTTGGCTTGACATACTGTAAAAACGTTCTCCGCTATTTTCGGCACGAGCAAGCAACATATCGGTTATTGCTCTTCCAATTCTTCCATTTCCATCATCAAATGGATGGATGATGATAAACCAAAAATGTGCAATAGCAGCTTTCAATACAGGGTCAAGTGTATTGTCGTTATTGAACCAATTTAAAAACTTGTACATTTCCGTTTCCACCGATTCGGGCTTTACGGCTTCGTAATGCACTCTTTCTTTGCCCATCGCACCAGAAACTACTTGCATATCACCTGTGCGGTAACGTCCTACTTCTATTTTGTAAGGTCCACTGTGTCCCGTAGGAAAAAGTGCCGCGTGCCAACCAAACAAACGTTTTTCTGTCAGGGGCGAAGCGTATCGTTGTGTTGCATAAAGCATCATTTCTACAATGCCTTCTATATGACGATTACTTGGTACTAATCCGGCGGTGTTGATACCTAAGCGTCTTGCTATGGACGAACGTACTTGTTCGTAGTTCAGCAATTCGCCCTCTATTTCAGATGATTTTACCACGTCTAAGGTTAACGCGGTAAGTGTGGCTTCTTCTTTGGCAGAAAATCCCAAAGCATTCATTTGTCCAATAATTTTCCCTTGCATTAGACGAACTTCGCCAAACACAGCATTTATGGCTTTATCCTGCCACGAAAAATCAGTCCAGTTTTTATGTTCGTAAATGTATTTTGCCATCGTTTAAAATCAATTATGCGGCAAATATACGAATTATTCACCGTAAATTTGCGGTGAATATTTTACTTTTTCACCGCACACAAATAAAGAACAGTTTAATTGATAAAATCTTCGTTTGTTGGAATGTGCTTTTCTTTACAATACTTCTCTACTTCCGTGTCGTTTTCAAAATAGCTATCGCAAAATTCGTCAAGTTCTTTTTCGGCTCCAGAGATGTATTTTTCACTCGCTGTCTCAGTACCGTATCCAATCTCTCTTAAAGTTTGGGGGAAAACAACTCTTTTCAAAAAGACAGAATCACAAAAAGTTCCCTCAAAGCTGCTGCTTGTATTTTCTAAATTTTTAGGTAAAATGACTTCCTCTAGTTTGGAATGATAAGTAAAGTCTCCCAAAACCGCTCTACCTTTCATTATGCAATCTCCCAAATCAAGCACTTTCAAATATGGGGGTTCTTTCTCGTAAATTAAAAAGTTATTGTCTTCATCAAATTCACCCCAACTTGTACACATATCCTCAAGTACATCAAAATCCTTACTATTGATATATCCAGAAAGCTTTAAGTGGGTAACATTTTCTTTTTCTTGTTCAGATATATTTTCAGCAAGTATACCTGCCTTTGAAAGGAAAATTTCTTTGTAATATTCCATAAGTTAAGTCTAAATCAATTTCCTGTTTGGGTTAAATATTGAATTGCCTGCCAGCTGCCACTAACGGTTACGTATATGAAACGTTTGGCATTTCGAAGCACTTTC
>JBDHYV010000003.1:0-30654 GCA_039811545.1 Bacteroidales bacterium
GGTGCAGAATATGGCAGGCCATATCGCCTAAAGCGCCGGTACCAAAGTCCCACCATCCGCGCCAGTTCCAGGGCGTATAGATGGGGTTATAGGGGCGTTCGGGGGCGGGTCCCAGAAACAAATCCCAAGCCAAAGTTTCGGGCACAGGCGGTGTTGCGGCAGGGCGTTCCAAACCCTGAGGCCAGATAGGTCGGTTGGTCCAGGCGTGTGCTTCGCGCACCTCGCCAATTGCACCATCCCACACCCACTCACAGACCTGACGAATGCCTTCGCCCGAATTACCCTGATTGCCCATCTGAGTGGCAACCTTGTACTGGCGGGCAACCTCGGTCATCTGTCGTGACTCCCATACAGAATGTGTCAAGGGCTTCTCGCAATATACGTGCTTGCCCAACTTCATCGCATTGATGCTGATGATGGCATGGGTGTGGTCGGGGGTGCCAACAACCACTGCATCAATAGTTTTGCCGAGCTCGTCAAACATCTTGCGCCAATCGTAATATTTTTTTGAAGCCGGAAATTCATCGAAGATTTTCTTCGAATATTTCCAGTCCACATCGCAGAGGGCAATGATATTTTCACTGCTCACGGCGCGGATGACGCCGCCGCCGCGACCCCCAACGCCCACTCCCACAATATTCAGCTTGTCGCTGGGGGCTTTGTGACCTAATCCTGAGATGACCTTTGAAGGCAGAATCATGAAACCGGCAGCCGTGAGGGCCGAGTTTCGCAAGAATGACCTGCGATCCATTCCATTTCCGGAACTGTTCGTCTTTTCCATTTTTTCAAGGTTTTTGGTGGTTAAAAAAGGTGTTTAAAGATTATAAAAGGTGTTTCTGAATGTATTTAAGGCTTTGTCCGGCGCAAAAAGCAGGCGAGCCTTCGTCGTATTGTTCCTGTTCAACGATTAGTTTTTCAAGACCGGCCTGTGCGGCTTTGGTCATAATATTTTTGAAGTCAATTTTTCCGTTTCCCACGATTGCCGTACGACCTTCGGCAGAGATATCCTTAATATGCCAGGTGGTGAATCTTCCGGGGAACTTGTGAAACAGGCGAAATGGGTCTTGACCGCCTTTCACTACCCAATAAAGATCCATTTGAAAGGAGACTAGCGCAGGGTCGGTTTTTTCGAGTAAAATCTCGTAAAGCAGCTTCCCGTCAACATTTTTAAATTCAAAATCGTGGTTGTGATAAGCAAAACGCACTCCAGCCCTGAGGCATTGTTCACCGATCACATTCAATTCGTCAGCAACCTTCTTAAAATCATCGGTCGTTTTATCAGGTCGCCCCATAAATGAAGGTAAAACAAGGAATTCAAGCCCAATTTTCGCAGCTATCTCGGTATACTCTGGGGCATTTTCAGAGGTAATTCCGGTATGAGTGCTGTAAATTGTCAAGCCTCGATCGGCACATATCCGATAAAAATCGGATGCGTCGCGACCAAAAAACCGCCCATCGAAGCCATAAGGCTCAAGGGTTTTGTATCCTAGCGAGGCAATCGCATCGAGGGTGCCTTCCAAATCGCTGTTCAGTTCGTTGCGAAAGGTCCAAAGCTGAATTCCAACATCATTTTTGAAGCTTTGACTGCCATAAGCCTGTTGTCCGGGAAGCAATGAAAAAAGCAAAGTTCCCGGAATCAGCGGACTAAGTCGTAAAAAATCGCGTCGGGTTTGCATAGGTTTTGAGATGAGAGGTTAAAGATCAATATTTTTTTTCAATTGATGGCTCTTTTTTGCTGCTTCAATGATTTTCAATCCGGCAATGGCGTCATCAATGGAGACGGGTGGCAATGCGTTTTGCCTTATCGCTTCGGATAGTTGGTCGTAAAACGTCATATATCTTCCGGGCAGAACAGGGTATTTTTTCGCTGTTCCGGCATCATCCGTAACCAAAATACTCCTTTGCATGAGATTCCTTCCAGAGGTGATTGGCGGGCGATCATCTTTTTGATTCCTGAGAAAAGATTCCTGAGAATCCATACCGTATTTCACAAAAGAACCTTTCGTTCCATGAAGCTGAAATCGTGGCCCAGGGCTTCGCACAAAAACACCGGCTTTAAGGCTTGCTACTAGGTTGGGATAAAAAAGACGGATATCAAAACCATCGTTGTTTTGTTCTAAATTTCGGTGGTTCAGGAGTGTAGCATGTATAGAAAGCGGCATTCCGAAAAGCACCAGACATTGATCCACTAAATGTGGACCCAAGTCGAGCAGTGTGCCTCCGGCCTGTTTATCCTGATACCGCCAATGCGCACGCGTCACCGTTTGGGCAAAACGATCGAAGCGTGACTCAAAATCTAACGGCGTTCCCAAAAGGTCGCGCGAAAGAAGATATTTTAAGGTGAGAAAATCGCCGTCCCACCGACGATTGTGAAAAGGGACAAGAAGAATATGTTGTTGTGCTGCAAGCCATCGTAACTGCTCCACCTCGTGGCTCTCTAAACCAACAGGCTTCTCGACAACCACATGTTTTCCGGCTTCAAGTGCCAATGTAGCCTGTTGAACATGATGGGTGTGCGGGCTACAAATCACAACAAGCTCAACTTCGGAATCGGAAAGAGCTGCCTCCAATGAGCGATAAATGAGGGCTTGAGGATAAGAATGAGTTGCAGTCTCGGCTGAGGTAACAATGCCATGCAGCCGAAAGGCCGGATGATGGTGGATGAAAGGCGCATGAAAAACACTGCCCGATAGTCCGAAACCCACAACGACCGTCGTTATTGGAGGAGGGCGTTCGATGCCGGAATGAGTTCGGGAGGTGTTCATGGCTGTGGTCAAACGATTTGTTCTTTGTCTGAATCCCAATAAACCCGACGCCCCTGTTGGTAGGAGATTGTCCCCAAATGGGCAGTGATGGCTTCCTCAAAGGCTCTATCAATATTGCAACTTGGTTGCGAACCATTAGCCTTTCGGATGCAGTTGAGCCATTCAAGCAAATGCAGATGAGTGGTATCCAGTGCTTTACCGTCGCGATAGGTATAGAGCAAGCCGCGTCCGGCAAAATATTTTTCGGTGGGAGTGGTGATGGCGTCCACTTTTCCTTGACCGGGGACATAGGTGAACATAGCTTTTCCGGGTTCAAGAAGGCCTTTGTCGAAATATTCCTTATATTGGGTTGATCGCGGGTCGGCAAAAACGGTTAAATCTTCACCGAGTTCCAACCAGGCATCGTGGCCCATGATGGCTTTCCCACGATTTTTCTCACTGCTCAGCGAGGCGCTATAAAGCAAGGTAAGGTCGCGAGTCGGATATTCAAACGCCATATTAAGTACATCGGGCACCGTGCGTCCGTCCTTGTAGAAATATATGCCGCCCGAAGCCACAGCCGAATGAGGTATGCCGAGATTAAAAATCTGGTTCATGGCGTCATATTCGTGCGTAAAAAGGTCGCCACTCAGGCCGGTGCTGTAATCCCACCAGCAGCGCCATCTAAAAAATCGTTCGAGGCTGAAAGGATGCCAGGGTGCCGGGCCGATAAACTGTTTCCAATCAATGGTTTGCTCGTTGGCTGCCGGGTCAATATCATAAACCCATGCGCCATTGGGATCGTTTCGGTTGGTGCAAACCTCGATGAGCGAGACCTTTCCAAGCACGTTTTTCTCGATAAGTGCTCTAGCCACCTGATAGCTTTCTGTTTGTCTTCCCTGATGTCCGAGCTGAAACACAACTTCTTGATTTTTAACAACATTTCGTATTTCGTAAGTTTCTTCAACTGTCCACGACAGGGGTTTCTCGCAGTAAATATGTTTGTTGCAGCGGGCGGCTTCTAAAGCCACCGGCACATGAAGGTGGTCGGGTGTGGCAATTATCACTGCGTCAACATCGGGAGCAGCCACTAATTCGTGGTAATTGGCATAGCGGCGGGGAGCTTCTCCCATTATTCCGTCTTGTCCGTTCCGATGAATATTGGCGCCGGTTTTGATTGCCCGTTCGGCATTTTTTTCAAAAACATCACAAATTGCCACAATTTTCACGTTCAGGTTTTCCTGTGTCCTGAAGTCGTCAAGATATTGTTTCCAGTAGGGGTCGTCTTTTCCACGTTTGTTCCAGTCATCCACCCGGTCGGGACGCACAAAGCCCAATGCTTTCATCAGGTAAGCACCTCTGCCTCCGCAGCCCACAATTCCGATTCGGATTTCCTTTCCCTGCACCTGAACGGGCGTTGAAACGGATCCGGCGAGGTCAATATCATTAAGGCCGGCTTCGTTTTTTTGTGCATCTAAGCTGTTTTGCTTCAACAATCCGTAGCCAATGGCTCCCAGCACCGGCAAAGCTGCCATTCCGGCAAGGAGGTCGCGCCGGCTCATCCCCTTCCCATTTTCGTTGTTATTCTGCATCGTCTTTCTTTTTTAACAAAACAAACCTTCTCAAACCAATACGATTCTCGGCAGGAAGATGATAAATTACCGCCAATGCCATCAACTCGACAAGGATTTTGTTGACGATGAAATAGCTGCCATCGGACGGGAAAAAATATTCAATCCCTGGAAAAGGCGGATGCGAAAGGTAATAGAGTGCCAATAAAAAAGCACCTCCCACAGCGGCAATCCGGCTAAAAATACCTAAGACCAAAAATAGGCCAATTAGCGAAAGCCCCACCGCATTGAATTGGTCAACAAATTTCAACAAGGCTGCATTATGGGCAATCCAAAAAAAGAAATCGCTAAACCATCCACCCGAATCGAGCAGATAAGCTTTTGACGACCAGGCCGGATTGGTTACTTTTACTAAGCCTTCATATAAAAAATGCCATCCCACGGCCATTCGTAACAACGCCAGGGAATATTCAGTTCGTTTTGTGAGGTGCATCGCAATAGGGTATTGATGCACAAAATTAAGGCTTTTTGAAAGCTATTGAAATAAAAAAACAACCCCAAAAAAATTGGATTTACCCATCACGATTCAAATGATGACACCATCTGCTGCCCGGACTGAAAGTCAATTAAACCACAATTCTCAATTTCCTTACCAAAATTGCCGAGTGGCAATCTTTACCTTCGCACACATTTAGAGTGCATTATCTCAATTAATTGCTAACCTCTTTCGGATAGCAGAGGTAGTGTCGTGTAACCGGTTGATCCATCAGGGTGAAGTTAAATTGATCCGACACCTTACGGATATCGGCCAAACTTCCATCTTTTGAAAGGATATGCAAGGGTGGTTCATCGGGATTATAGAGTGTTTTGGAAGTGGATTCGTTCACCAGAAAAAAAGCTGCTTCATCGGCGGTCAGTTCAAAAGCATCCATAATGCTTTGCAGCACAGCCTCAGCCCTTCCCGGGGCGAAAGCTTCTTTTGATACCTCTATTTTAAACAGGCGGCGATTGACGATATTTCGGCTAAGCAACCGTAAGACCCGGTCGGAATCATTCTGCCAAAGTTTAAGGGCTGTAAACACATCAAAATCATCCAATTGTGTAAATTTATCTAAAGCTTCGGAGCCCGGATGGAAATCCGATGGCTGAGGATTGTTTTGTAAAAACCATTGCAATGCAGGTGTTGAAGTAAGCTGATGTCCTTTCAAACTCAACTGTTTGGCACGACGAAGGCAGTTGACAAGCATAAATTCGGCCGAAAGCGAAGTCTTATGCAGATAAACCTGCCAATACATCAATTGACGAGCCACCAAAAAATGTTCGACCGAATGGATGCCTTTGGCCTCAATCACCAAATGGTTGTTGCTGAGTTGCAACATAGCCAATAGCCGGTCGGAATTGATATCACCTTCTTTCACGCCCGTAAAAAAGCTGTCGCGCTTCAAATAGTCCATACGATCCATATCCAACTGACTGGATACCAACTCACAAAGAAATCTTTTCGGGTGTGTGCCTTCAAACACGGCAATGGCTTCATCCAACGCTCCACCAAACCGATTGTTGATCTGATGCATCAGAAGAAGGGTAAGCTCCTCATGGCCAAGACCCGGCACAATGGTTTCTTCTAAGGCGTGGGAATAGGGCCCATGGCCGATATCGTGGAGCAAAATGGCCAACGAAGCTGCCTGTCGCTCATTGCGAGGAATATGATGACCTTTCGTATTCAGGGTTTCCAAAGCAATTTGCATCAGGTGCATCGCACCAATGGAATGCTGAAACCGCCCGTGATGCGCACCGGGATAAACAAGATAGGTGAGCCCCATCTGTTTGATCCTGCGCAATCGTTGAAAATAAGTATGTTCAATGACCTCAAAATGAAGTTTATCCGGAACACGAACAAACCCATAAACAGGGTCGTTGAAAATTTTGTTGCGTCCTGACATTTCAATAGCCATAAAAAAAGTTAATTTTGTACAGATGGCATTGTCTTTGCAACAATAAACCATCAAAAAACTCATTATAGCCTGCAAAAGTACGTTCAATGATTCAACTCTACTCAACCCTATCACAATTAATGAAATCCTTTTTATGGAAAAAGTGAAAATTCTCTGGGCTGACGATGAGATTGATATGTTAAAGCCCCACATTCTTTTTTTAGAGCAAAAAGGCTACGATGTTGCTACATCTAACAATGGCGATGAAGCCCTCGATTTGTTGAAGCAAAACCATTTCGACATCGTATTTTTAGATGAAAATATGCCCGGCCTCTCCGGCATCGAAACACTCGAGCAGATCAAGCTCGATTATCCCAACCTGCCGGTTGTGATGATTACCAAAAGCGAAGAAGAGAGCATCATGGAAGAGGCCATAGGAAGCAAAATTGCCGATTACCTGATTAAACCGGTTAAGCCTCACCAAATTCTCCTTTCGCTAAAGCGAAATCTTGAAAATCAGAAACTTGTAAGTGAGAAAGCTACCCAAACCTACCAACAGGAGTTTCGTCAGATCGGTCTTGAACTATCGAACCAGTTAGACCATAACGAATGGATTGAAGTCTATAAAAAACTCAGCCGTTGGGATATCGAACTCGAAAAATCGCAAGACGAAGGCATTATGCAGGTGCTCAGGATGCAGCAGGATGAAGCCAACAATATGTTTTCGCGCTTCATTGAGCGCAATTATCTCGACTGGATCAACAATAAATCCACTGGCAAACCGGTGCTTTCGCACACCCTGATGCGCGACAAGGTTTTGCCTCGCCTTGAAGTCAGCGACAAACCACTGTTTTTTATCCTAATTGACAACTTGCGTTACGACCAGTGGAAAACTATTCAACCCTTGATTGAAGAATCGTTTCGCACAGAGGCCGACGACCTTTATTACAGCATTCTGCCCACCACCACACAATATGCACGCAATGCCCTTTTTGCCGGCCTCATGCCCACCGAAATTAAAAAGAAATATCCAAAATATTGGGTGGATGAGGAAGACGAAGGCACCAAAAACCAGTTTGAGGGGGAGCTGCTTGGCGAGCAGTTGAGGCGTTTTGGGAAAGACATCCGATTCTCATACAACAAAGTACTAAATCTCAACGCGGGTAAAAAATTGGCTGAAAACATGGCCAATCTTTTATCGAACCGGCTCAATGTGATTGTTTACAATTTCGTGGATATGCTCTCGCACGCCCGTACCGAGATGGAAATGATCCGCGAATTAGCCGACAACGAAATAGCCTATCGTTCACTCATGCTCAGTTGGTTCAAACATTCGTCGCTCTACGACATCATCCGTTTCATCGCTTCCAAAAAATGCGATATCATCCTTACGACCGACCATGGCTCGGTGTATGTGAAAGACCCGGTAAAGATTCTTGGCGACCGCACCGTAAACACTAATCTTCGCTACAAATATGGCAAAAGCCTGAACTACAACCCCAGAGAGGTGTTTGAAGTAAAAAATCCGGAAGACGCATTTTTGCCCCGCCTCAACGTGAGTACGGCTTTTGTGTTTGCACGCAACAACGATTTTTTCGCCTATCCCAACAACTACAACCATTATGTAAATTATTACCGGAACACCTTTCAGCACGGTGGCATTTCGATGCAGGAAATTTTAGTCCCGGTTGTCTTTTTAAAAGCCAGATGACGAAGCAAGTTTTTAAAATCAACCATCTTACGCAGCTCCCCGAAGTGGCTTCAGTTTTGATCGGGATGCTTCAAAAGAGCCCGATCATGGCTTTTTATGGCGAGATGGGAGCCGGCAAAACCACCCTCATCAAAGAAATTTGTCATCAGCTTGGTATCACAGATCAAGCCTCAAGCCCCACTTTCTCAATCGTGAACGAATATGCCGATTCGAAGGGAAACATCATCTATCATTTTGATTTTTATCGTATTACACGTTTAGAAGAAGCCTTTGACATTGGTTATGAATATTATTTTTACAGTGGATTTCCCTGTTTGATTGAATGGCCCGAAAAAATTGAGCAACTTTTACCCAAATTATTCGTAAAAGTGAGTATTTCCACTACCGATGGGCATGAAGGTCGCCTTATTGAAGCCGAAATGCCCATCACCTGACGCTATTCCGAAACTCATGAACGACAGCAGACAGTATGTACAATTTACAGGAAAAACAGGGCTTCTGCCTCAGGAAGAAATGCTTGAGACAAAACAGAAACCCGAACAGCTTACTATTGGCATTCCACGTGAATTATCGGCGAACGAAAGTCGTATAAGCCTGATACCAAGTGCCGTTAAACTACTTACCAAATGCGGGCATCGGATCATCATTGAGCAAGGTGCCGGTGAGCGATCGTTTTTCAGTAATCAGGATTATGCCGATGCCGGAGCCGAGATTGTTGAAACACATACAGCGGCATTCAACGCCGACATCATCCTGAAAGTTTCACCTCCGGTCGGCGAGGAGATTGAATTACTCGACAAGCGTAAGAGCCTTTTTTCGGTACTCAACCTGCCGACACGATCAAAAGAATATTTCAACCAGTTGATGACCCGCAAGGTTACTGCTATTGCCTTTGAGCAAATTCAGGACAAAACGGGCTCGCTTCCCTTGGTTCGCGCCATGAGCGAAATCATAGGTAATGCTGCCATGCTTATTGCAGCCGAATATCTGTGTCATCCACAGTTTGGCAAGGGCATCATGCTGGGTGGTTTTCCGGGTGTGCGATCTACCGAAGTAGTCATTATTGGAGCCGGCACCGTTTCGGAGTATGCCACAAGAACCGCTTTGGGTTTAGGCGCTTCGGTGAAGGTTTTCGACAGCTCAATTTACAAGCTGCGCGCGTTGCAAAACCGTTTGGGACAACGGATTTCCACCTTAGTTTTTCAACCAGACCTTGTGGAGCAAGCGCTGACTTCAGCCGATGTAGTGATTGCCGCCAAACATGCGCCAAACGGGATTTCCACCTGTTTCATCCCCGAATCTATAGTCCGCAAAATGAAATATGGAGCGGTTATCATTGATGTGAGCATTGATCAAGGCGGTTGCTTTGAAACATCGCGCCCAACCACCCACCAGAATCCAGTGTTCCAACTGCATGGCGTAACCCATTATTGTGTTCCCAACATTGCCTCGAAAGTGCCTCATACGGCCTCTAGTTCTTTCAGCAACTTCTTTGGCTCGCTCCTCATCGAGATTGCCGAAAATGGCGGCGTTGGCAATAGCCTGAAAACCAATTCATCACTTGCAAAAGGAACGTATATCTTCAACGGAATTCTCACCAACGAGCAAATCAGCAAAAAATTCGACCTTCCGTTTCAGTACCTCGATCTGTTGCTGGCAGCATTTTTCTGACAAAACCCATCGAACAGCCAATAAAGACTACTGCAACATTCGGCCGTTTAGCTTAGTTTTGCAATTTGCTAACCATCATCAATGATGCACGACTCCATAGTTTTGTTTAAACAAGAAGCAACCAACTATCTGGTTGCCAAGCTACAATCGTGCAGGAAGAAAAAATCTTCTGTTTTCATCCTCACCGACACAAATACCCATTTGCATTGCCTGCCACTTTTTCTTCATGAAATATTGTTGCATAATTTTCAGATCATTGAAATCGAAGTAAAGGCCGGCGAAGAAAATAAAACCCTTGAATCGGCTCAACACATCTGGTCAGTGCTCACCAAACATCAAGCAGGTCGCGATTCGCTTCTGATGAATCTCGGAGGCGGAACTATCACGGACTTAGGCTGTTTTGCGGCATCCTGCTACAAACGCGGAATCAGTTGCATCAACATCCCCACCACACTGATGGGCATGGTTGATGCCGCCATTGGAGGCAAAACGGGTGTGAATTATTCTGATTTTAAAAACCATATTGGAACTTTTCATCTTGCAGAAAAAGTACTGATATTCACTAAGTTTTTAAAAACATTACCTCCCGAAGAAATACTCTCGGCCAAGGCAGAAATTCTCAAATATGGATTTATCGCTTCACCCCACTTTCTCAATCGCGACTTACTGACGCAACCAACTGATTCTGAATCATTACAGCTGGTGAAAGAGTGTGCCGAGATCAAGATCAAAATCACCCAAAGCGACCCGCACGAACGCGGAATCCGGAAAATATTGAATTTTGGACATACGGTTGGCCATGCGTTTGAATCATTTGCGCTCGAACATAAGTTAGATCTATCTCACGGTCAGGCTATTGCAGCAGGGATGGTTGCCGAATTATATCTTTCGCATCGCCAGCATGGCCTCAACAAAAAGGTACTTGACGATTATGTTGATTTTTGGCACTCTCATTTTACCCCATTCTTTTTCAGTAAATTACATATTGACGACTTGGTTGAGCGCATGGCTCAGGACAAGAAAAACAAGGGAGGCGAATTGCATTTTGTGTTGATCAGTGAAGCCGGGAAAGCTGATTATGATTGCATTGTTGAGCAACATTTGGCGAAAGAGAGTTTGGAATTTTACTTAAATCAAATTGGGGATGAGCCTTGTTGTCAGGAGAAATCTCGTTGATTTTCAGGCAAATATCCATTTGCCTTTAAGCAAAAGCATCAGCAACCGTGCCTTGATGATTCAGGCTTATTCCAAACCCGAAACCATTGATTGCGGCCCTCTTTCCGAAGCCGATGACACCCGTTTGTTGCAGAAAAACCTGAAGCTTATTCGTGAAAGTTACAGCTCTGATACTCAGGTTGTTGTTGACTGTGGCAATGCCGGAACCGTTTTCCGTTTTTTGGCCGGTTTTTTGGCTTCCAAAGAAGGTTACTGGCTTCTTTCCGGAAGCGAAAGGATGAAACAGCGTCCGGTTTCCGATCTTGTTGTGAGCCTCCGTCATTTGGGTGCTGAAATTGATTATGCTGAAAAACAGGACTTTCCGCCTTTAAAGATCTACGGAAAAAAACTTCCGGGCGGCAAAACAAGGGTAAGCATGGAAAAAAGCAGCCAGTTTGCCTCTTCACTTGTGATGATGGCTCCCACTTTGGAAAAAGGCCTCGAACTTCAACTCGAAGGCACGCTCTCATCGTTGCCTTATTTGGACATGACCTTGGCCATGATGCGCCAAAGCGGCGCAAAAGCCGTGAGAAACCATGATTTAGTAACCGTCTATCCTCAGGCTTATGGCAAGGCACAACTTAAAGCCGAAGCCGATTGGAGTGCGGCTGCCTTTTGGTATGAGCTGGTGGCCATGAGCAATGGCGGAAATGTGTTGCTCACCGGTTTAGACATCAACAGCCTCCAGGGCGACTGTGAAATGATCAAGATCTTTGAGAAATTAGGTGTCAGTTCGCATCAGGAAGCTGTAGGAGTACGCCTTCACCGTAGCGGAAAAATAGAACCGCAACTAAAGTTTGATCTACATCATTTTCCCGATATGCTGCCATCTTTAGCAGCTTGTTGTGCCGGAATTGGTGTAGAGGCAAGTTTTTGTGGTCTGGCCAATCTCCGGCACAAAGAGTCGAATCGAACCATGGCTCTTCAGCAGGAATTCTCTCGATTTGGAACCCAATTTCTCCAAGAAAGCAACGACAGCTTTACACTTCTTTCAAACCCTTCAGCAGCTAATTTTCCGGCACAAACTCCGGTGTTCGAGACTTATAACGACCATCGGTTGGCCATGGCTTTTGCCCCGTTGGCAATGGTTTTTCGACAGGTCGAAATCAAAAATCCGGCAGTCGTCGAAAAATCCTATCCCCATTTCTGGGAGGAAATGGCTGCTTCCGGAGCTGTTCTTTTACAATTTAAAAACGAAAACAACTGATTTTTCATTCTCATTTTTCAAGTGATTGGGTTATCTTTGCCAAACAATCAAATGATTATGACGATTGACCTTTTCATTCCTTGTTTTGTGGACCAGTTTTACCCCGAGACGGCTTTCAGCATGATGAAGGTTTTGCGCAAAGCCGGGGTTGACGTTCATTACAATCCCGAACAAACCTGCTGTGGTCAGATGGCTTTTAACAGCGGTTTCTGGGACGAAGCCAAAGCCCTTGGCGGAAAATTTCTCAAAGATTTTCCACACGACAGGCCCGTTGTCGGCCCTTCTGCTTCATGTACAGCCTTCATCCGAAACTCGTATCAGCAACTTTTTCACAACACTTCCAACCATCTGGAATTCAAACGTATCATTAAAAACATCTACGAACTCACCGACTTTTTGGTCAACCAACTCGGGATCATTGATTTTGGAGCAAGGTTTGAGCATAAAGTTACTTTTCACGACAGTTGTTCCGGCCTGCGCGAATATGGCCTGAAAAACGAAGCACGCATGTTGCTCTCAAAAGTCAAAGGCCTGGAATTGGTCGAAATGCAGGATCGACATGTGTGCTGTGGCTTTGGCGGAACTTTCAGCATTAAGAACGAAGCCGTTTCCATTGCCATGGCCGAACAAAAAGTGCAATATGCCTTAGATACCGAAGCCGAATACATGGTTTCGACCGATCTCTCGTGTCTGATGCACCTTCAATCGTATGTCAATAAATACAAACTTCCTATCAAAACCATTCATATTGCCGACATTCTGGCTTCGGGCTGGTAAAAAAGAACGGGAGCAGCTTGAAATTGCTCCCGTTTTTTTTGGATGTTTTGCTAATCCATTATTTAGACTGTGGTCGTCTGTAAACATTTTCTACGTTGCGATAGCCGGGTTTGTCGAGATACCAGTCCTGATATTCTGTTCCTGACGACATGGCCCATGCTGCAAATTTAAGATGAGTGAGCAGGATATCAACTGTTTCCACCGGATAGTCGAACTGAACAGGAATTTCAATGGCCCAGGGAAGCCGTTTGTCGGTTTGATAATACTTGCCTTCGGTAGGTTTCGAATCGTCTTCCCACATTCCAAAATACGAAACGTCAACGAGTTCAGTTGGTTTATGGTCAATCAAATGTACCTCTTTGCCCCTTTCCTGATTGATGAAAATGAAGGGATTAAAGGGAGCGACGCCAAAGTCAGCTACGGCAGTACCCAAAATCATTTTGAGGGTAATCATATCCGTTTCCACATAAGGACGGTCGGGTTGGGTATTCAGAAACTCGCCGTACAAAGTGCCGATGGCATCAAGCACAACGATGACAGTTTCGTTGGCATGACCATCTTCTACCCCATTGGCAGCCAGAGTGATAGCTTCACCGACTAAGTTTGTCCCTTCGAGGAGCTGAACTTTACCGGGGGCAAAAGGCATTGACACGGCAAATCCGTTGTTCAGGCTGGCACCGGCAGCTTTAAGCTGAAATTTGCCGACCATATCTTTCAGCTCATTTTTCGCATTGGTAATCATTTCATACTGAAAATCAACCACCACATCATTGAAATCGAAATCACCAAGGCCCGGCCACAAATCTTCGTAAGCAAGGGTAGCAAAAGTGGTTTGCGATGGATACCACGACCTGAAAGCCCTATCGGGGTCATTCGGAAAGTCGTCGAGATCATCTGGTACACCATCGTTGTCAGTGTCCACAATTCCTTGCGAACCTACTCCTTCGGGGTTGCAGCCCGTGATGGGGATGAAGTTCAACATCTGGTCGGGTTTTACAAAAGTCGCACCGTTGATGATGTGTTGCGAAGGAGGAGTATTGCCACTGATTTTCAGCTCCTCGCTTGCAGCCTCAATAGAGCCTGAGATCACGTTGGCAGAATTGATGACGATACGAGTCTCGGCCAGAACCGTATTGCGATCGTCAGAACCGTGGATACTGGCATTCATAATCAGCTGACCGGTCGAAATCATGCTAGCCTTGCTAATCTTGATATTCGCACCTCCATTGAGGGTAAGTTTTTCGGCCACTTTCAGGTAACCGTTGACCATCTCGAACCCCCCTGAGTTGACCTCAAAATTGTGTTTTGAAATCATCTGGCAATAGTTGATCAGTTTGCTGCCGCCATTCAGATTGATATCTTTTCCGGAAATGATGATATGATAGTTTTCCGAAAGCACACTCGAGTTGAAATTGATATTTCCGTTTTCGGTAATCACTGTGCCCTTGTTGATAAGTTTTCCTCCCGAATTGATATTAAAATATCCGCTAAGTGCTTTAATCTCACCGGTATTTGTAACCGTAACCCCATTCAGTTCTACGCTTGTTCCGGCTTCAATTTTGCCGTTATTGGTCATTCCCGAATTGGTGTTCAGATTAAAATATCCCGGAATTTTCAATATCCCATTGTTTTCCAATGTGGCATTTTGCATTTCCATGGAGCCGGTTTCGAGAGTGATAGTTCCATTGTTGATGGCTGGCGACGAGAGATTTTGCAAACTAACCTTGCCATAGACTATAGTCTGTCCATGGTTCTCAAAATAACCCTTGGTTTCAAGTTGACTTTTGAGAATGAGCTTTGCCTTGGCATAAACGGTAATTGACGGATTAGTTCCGTACATTGACAAGTTTTCGATAACCAGTACACCTTCTTTGGTAACTATAATATTACAATTATTTCCCAGTTCGGTATTTCCTTTCAAGGTTGCATTTCCACACACTTTGAGGGTTCCGCCGCCATTCCAGGGTTCAAAATTTACTTTACCGGTAAAGCTATCTGTCACGCAATAAGTTTTTCCCCCCTTGATGGTAGCAGTGGCATTACCTGATAAAACCACATCGCAGTTATCGCATCCCGGACCTTCGTCGGGCACAACGTCAATGGTTTCAACGGCATCCGCCACCTTCACTCCCGATATGAAAGTATGGGATAATTGTTGATTTACGATACTTGCCTTCTCGACCTTGGTACTTCCGGTGGTCGTTTCCAACTTAATGAACATCTCCTTCACATAGATAGGAATCTTCACCTTGCCGGAAAAAGCCTGTGTTGGGCTGATGCTTCCGCTGCTGATGAGTGGTGCGCCGGTTGAGGGATTTTCAATATACAGGCTGATTTTGGATTTAAGCGGCAAAAACCCAGTCTCGTTCAGCAAGATATTGAATTCAACTTCTTGAGTGGTTGACCAGTTAAAGTTTTGGCTCACACGTAGATCGGCCGTGCCATTGATGTCGAGACCGTCATTAGGTGAGTTCTTCCTGCACGAAGTAACCGTCAAAACGAAAAAAGCAAGAGCGAAATAAACGAATGTCTTCATGTTTTTCATAACGAATAATTTTATTAATAATAATTCCATGATAAAAACCAAAAGCATACCATAAAACCAATATGCTGATTAGTAACCGATTACCATTATCTCATTTTTACAACAGATTCCCATTAATGGAATATATTCCACAGAAAGGAGAATCAGTTCGGTTTCAGCCAAAGATACACAATTTATACATGAAAACAAATATCTGGGCCAGATTCGCGAGCTGCATGGCAGTAGATCAAACCAATCCACTAAATCCCATAAAGGCCAAGGCAAGGATACCTGCCGTAACGAGTGCAATTGGAACGCCTCTCATTCCAAGCGGGACTTCCATCAACTCAATATGTTCGCGAATTCCGGCGAACAAAACAAGCGCAAAGCCAAATCCGAGCGAATTGGCTATTGCAAACACAACACCGTGGATAAGATTAAAATCTTTCTGAATTGTGAGGATGGCCACCCCGAGCACGGCACAGTTTGTGGTGATGAGCGGAAGAAAAACTCCGAGAGCCGAATATAGTCCCGGGCTCAATTTTTTTAGGATAATTTCCACCATCTGCACCAATCCCGCAATTATAAGAATGAAGGCAATCGTTTGTAAGAATTGGATTCCCAATGGATTAAGTACATACGTCTGTACTAACCAAGTAACGATAGTAGCCAAAGTAATGACAAACAAGACAGCTCCACCCATACCGAGAGCAGTAGGGATTTTATTGGAAACCCCAATAAACGGACAAATCCCCAGAAATTGGGCCAACACAATGTTGTTGACAAATACAGCCGAAATTATAATGATGATATAATCCATTGTATCAAAGGGCTAAATATGTTCTTTAAGCTTACGTGTAATGGCAATCAGATAGCCAAGGGCAATGAATGCGCCAGGTGCGAGGACAAAAACCAGCATCAGGTCGCCGGGAATAATCTTGACATTGAACACAGCGCCACTACCCAGAAATTCGCGGATTGAACCTAGTACGGTGAGAGCTAGTGCAAACCCTAATCCCATTCCAAGACCATCAATCATCGAGGAGAAGGGTGTGTTTTTTGATGCAAAAGCTTCGGCTCTTCCCAACACGATGCAGTTGACCACGATCAGTGGGATAAAGAGTCCAAGTTGCTCATACAGAGCCGGTAAGAATCCTTGCATTACCAATTCCACCACTGTAACAAATGAGGCGATGATGACAATAAAGGCCGGAATTCGCACCTTATCGGGAATAAAGTCGCGCACCAAACTGATGACGACATTCGACATGGTGAGCACAAATGTGGTGGCTAAACCCATCCCAAGGCCATTCAACGCCGAAGTGGTTACACCAAGCGTAGGGCATGTACCCAAGACCTGCACAAGAATCGGATTTTCTTTGAGTAGCCCTTTTGTAAAATTCTGTATTTGATTCATTTGCTCCCTCCTTCTTTCTTATAGGTTTCGATAGTTACCCATGCCCTCTTCACAGCTTCTGTAAAAGCCCTCGAACTGATGGTAGCCGCAGTGATTGCATCCACATCGCCACCGTCTTTTTTCACTTTCAACCGAAAAGTCGCAGGATTTTTATCCAAAAATTGCAATGACCAGTCAGATTTTGACGCCCTCATCTTGTCACCCAAGCCAGGTGTCTCTTTATGATCGAGCACCGAAATATTTTTAATACTCCCATCAGGTCTAAAGCCTGCCATCAGGCTGATGTCGCCGCCGAATCCCTTTTTCGACCAAGTCTTGACTGCCCAGCCGGAGATATTGCCATGATAAAACGCCTTATATACCAGAAGCGAGTCGTCTTCGATGCCCGATTTTACCTTCATCGGCTGCACACTATCAAAGTCGGGCAGCACTAAGCGCAGGGCATCCTCCATCTTTTTAGCAGCCGCTGCGGCAATAGGAGCCTTCGTCAGATTATACACACTCCCCAATGAAAGGCCTGCCACAAAAGAAATGACAAGCAGGCTAACAAACATATTGATGAAATTTGATTCTTTTTTACCGGCCATGGCTTCAATTTTTTTTGGTTTTTAGTGCATCAGAACCAAAACGTTTTGGCTTGAACGCCTTGTTAATCAATGGAGTAAAAGCATTCATGATTAATATGGCAAATGAAATGCCTTCGGGATAGGCTCCCCACAACCGAATAGTGATGGTGAGCAGACCTATACCAATACCGAACACGATTTTTCCTTTGATGGTCATTGGCGATGTTACCATGTCAGTAGCCATGAAAACTGCTCCCAGCATGAGACCGCCGGTGAGTAAATGAAACATCGGAGGGGCATATATGGCAGGGTTAATCAAAAAGAACAATCCGGAAAACAAGAATGCTGAAAGCAGTACACTCACAGGCAACTGCCAGTCAATCACCCTTTTAAAAATCATATATGCGCCTCCCAGAAGAATAGCAATGGCCGAAACTTCGCCAAGGGAGCCGCCCATAGCCCCAAAAAAACGTTCGATTTCGCCGGGCATCTGCGCCGAAAGAACCATTTCCTGAGCTGTTTTGCCGGCATCAACGCCTTCTTTGAGCCACCCCAAAGCTGTTGGTCCTGTGACGGCATCTGCTATGCGAGGGGCAAACAAAGGCTTGGGCACAGGCCATGTTGTCATATCCACCGGAAACGAGATTAGCATGAAAACTCTTCCTACCAGAGCCGGATTAAATGGGTTTTTGCCCAAACCTCCAAAAGTCATCTTTGCCACCCCAATCATAACAAAAGCACCAGCCACCACCATCCACGAGGGAATACCAGCCGGCAGATTGAATGCCAGCAAAATTCCCGAAACCACCGCCGACCCATCGTTGATGCATAACGGGCCTTTCAACAGGTATTTCTGAACGCCCCACTCCATAAGCAAAGCCGATAACACCGCAATCACCATCACGCGAAGAGCATCAAAACCAAAAAAATATACCGAAGCCAGCATGGCCGGAATCATGGCCACTACCACGGCATACATGATCTTTTTCACATTATCGTGATCGTGGATGTGAGGAGAACCCGATATAACTAACTGATTCATATTAAACTATTTACGGTTGCGGATAAGAAAAACTGTACGCTGTTTTCCCAGGCGGATAAAGTCGAGAAGCGGCAAAGCCGAAGGGCAGGTATATTGACATGAACCACATTCGATACAGTCCAATACCCGCTCTTGTTCTGTGTGTTCATACATTGCCAATTTGGACAGTTTTGCCAGCAGGTAAGGTTCGAGCCCCATCGGACAAACGGTAACACATCGTGCACAACGGATACAAGTACTGGGAGTTGATCGCCGGCTCTCGCTTTGATCCACCAATAATATACCCGATGATCCCTTTGTAACTGGCACTTCTGTTGATGGGAGAGCCTTACCCATCATAGGTCCACCATTGATTATTTTTCCGGTTGCTGAAGGCTCCCCACCCGCCGCTTCGATTAGCACAGAAATCGGGGTTCCGATTCTCACCAAAAAATTAGAAGGTTTGCTAAGTTTTTTCCCGGCAACAGTAACAACTCTTTCGATAAGGGGTCTGTATTTCTGAACTGCTTCATACACGGCGAAAGCTGTTCCCACGTTCGTCACAACACATCCCACCTCAATTGGTAGTTTTCCGGAAGGCACTTCGCGGTTTAACAGTGCTTTAATTAGCTGTTTTTCACCACCCTGGGGATACTTCACCTTCAGTGCCTGCACTTCGATTCCATTATCCGCATTGCAAAACTGTTGCATTTGTCCAATGGCATCGGGCTTATTGTTTTCGATGCCAATAATGGCACGCTTAACATCAATGGCTTTCATCAGGATACGAATACCAACAACAATCGCAGCAGTTTTCTCAATCATCATCCGATGGTCGGATGTAAGATAAGGCTCACACTCCACTCCGTTGATAATCAGCACTTCTGCCCTTTTTCCCTCTGGGATAGACATTTTAACATGAGTTGGGAAAGCAGCCCCCCCCATGCCAACAATTCCTGCATCTTTTATCCGAAGGAGAATGTCGTTGCGAGATGGCAGATTTTGGTCATTGAGATTATCCGATGTTTCAATCCCTTCTGTCCATTCATCACCCGTAACATCCAGAAATACAGCCATACGACGGTAACCTGAGGCATCTGCTACTTCGTCAATTTTGGCAATTTTTCCGCTTGCCGGAGCATGGAGATTAGCCGAGATGAAGGCTTCTGCACGGGCGATGAGCTGCCCCTTTTTCACCTCATCTCCTTTCTTAACAACTGGTATTGGGGCAACGCCAAGATTTTGACTCAACGGGATGAATAATTGTTTTGGCAGTGGCAAACGAATAATCGGCTCGTTGGCCGACAATTTATTCTCTGGCGGATGAACACCTCCGATCCTGAATGTGGCTAATTTCATCATTCCCATCTCCGATTATTCAATATCAACAGTTTCATTTTGAACAGGATGCAGCCCTTCTGCTTGGTTATCTCCCAGCGGCGGCTGATTGTTTGTTTCTTCCGTTTCCAGCATTGACTTTCTGGGCGGGAAGCTTATTTCGTGAATCGCATCAGTTGGGCAGACTACAACACACTTTCGACACAGTTTACATTTCGCAAAGTCAATATAGGCAAGGCTGTTTGCCATGACGATAGCATCATGAGGGCACACCTGCTGGCATTTTGAACAACCAATACAGGCCACATCACAGTTTTTCTTTGCCGGCCCACCTTTCTCCTTATTTACGCAACTCACAAAAATCCGGCGATTCTTTTTCCCCCTTGTGCGCAGTTCGATAATACCGCGTGGGCATGCTTTCACGCATGCCCCGCAAGCCGTACAGAGGTCATTGACAACCGGCAGCCCTGTTGCTGCATCCATGTGTATTGCCTCGAAAATACATGATGCCACGCAATCGCCTTGACCAAGGCAGCCAAACCGGCAGCCGCCCTCACCGGCAAATAGCTGATGGGCAAATGCACAGGAAGACGGCCCGTCGAAATGAATTTTGGATGGTGAATGGGCAAAGCTTCCGTTGCAACGCACTACGGCAATTAACGGCTCCTTTTCTTGAGCCTCAAGACCCAAAATAGCCCCCACCCTTTTCATCACCTCGTTTCCCCCAACCGGACAGTTAAGATCGCCAAGATTGTTTTGTTGGTTGGCCAGCTGAACAGCAGCTTCAGCAAAATTGCGACAACCTGCATAACCACACCCCCCGCAATTTGCCTTTGGCAACACATCATCAACCAGATCAATTTTAGGATCTTCAATCACCTTAAACTTCTGTGCAACAAAATATAAAACCACCGCAAGAACGATGGCCAGAAGACATAAGGTGAGCAAAGTAAAAAGTAGAATATCGTTCACTTTCTAACTATTTATTAGCATAAACACCAGTGTGTAAACTGTTAGCCCGCTAACAGCATTACAAATGTATGGGTTTTGCTAAAGAAAACGAATCATTTTATGACTGTCGCACTCTGGAATGTCATCTAACTGATTGAGTGAGAATTAAACACAAGTGAAAGATTATAGCCAAGTGGTGGGAATGAACGATTATATATTGATTTACAATGTATTATCAACTATATTTAAATCATTTCTAAATTAGTTTTTGGGTCTAATTTAGAAATGTTATAAACAAGAAGTTTCGGAACCCTCAGTCGCATCCGGCGACAACTCACAAATTGTGAATACAAACGTCCTTTCTAAGTATTTGCGGAAGAGAAAAAGCAGAAAATAATAGGGAATTAATACGAAAAGCGATGCCAGTCCGGCGTATCCTTCCGAAAAACCGGCATATATAAACCCGATGAGTGTTAGCACCATCACAACAAATGGCAAAATATAACCAAAAATTACCGCTTTTGAACCCAGCTCATGCCTCATACTAACCATAACATGCTGCCCAACAACGAAATGCGTTTGTTTTGAGGGATAGGCTTTCACCATTTTTTCTTTGATGTCGGCCATAGTGCAAGCACCTTTGGCATGACAGGCCGCACAGGCTGATTGTGCGAGAATCATTACTTCAACATCGTTGGGATTAATTTTCACAACCACTCCAGGGCGGTGCACAATTTGCTGTGAAACACTTGTCATCACTCGGGCAATTAAGGTGTTGTGCTGGATACGGGGATTACCTTTCCGTTAAAGAAATGATGACCATCAAGGGCAAAACGATGGATGAATCCCGCCATAGCCTGTGCCGAAATCGGTGAAACATATCCGGGAAAAGCCTCCTGGAGCATCTCGGTCTGCGCTGAACCCAGAGCCAGGCAATTGATAGCAATTCCACTACCCTGAAGTTCGACAGCCAAACATTCGGTGAGCACAGCCAACGCTCCTTTGGTCGCGCTATACAACGACAAGCCGGGAAACTTCTCACTTCCCTGAAACCCTCCCATGCTTCCAATATTCACAATATGAGCCGGTTTGCTGAGATATGGAATCAGCGCCCGGATGATTAAAAATGGACTTTTGAGATTAACGGCAACTAAAGCATCAACATCGTTGGCCGTCAGCTCCTCGAATCTCTTGTTGATTAAAAGGCCAGCATTGTTTATCAATACAGAGGGAGCAAATTTGAGGCTCTCGAGATGCCGGCAAAAAAGCGGAATAAAATCAGTTGTGGTGATTTCAGCCGCAAATGGCATCAAACTTTCTGGGAATTGTTCTTGAATATTTTTCAACGGCGCGACATTACGCGAAACGGCCAATACCCGATTGTTATTATCGGCAGCAAAAAGCCTGACCATTTCCAGACCTATACCGCGACTACATCCTGTAATGACAATATCCATAGCTTATAACTGTTGAATGAGTCGGCCAAGGCATCCAATTTACGGATTGTCATTGTTGTGGGGCCTATCAAACTGTCGTTTCATTTGTTCGACATCTACTGCGCTGAGTGTAAACATCCCCATTTCGTCCACTGTGATGGAGATATTCACAGGCGCATCTTTCACATAGGGATCGAAATTCATGAATGCGATACCTTTAACAGGGGTGCTGCTGTAGGTTTTGGCCAGTTCGCGAGCCTGAACAAAATCTTTTCCCAGAGGGATTCCGGCTTGACGGGCGATGCGTGTTGCTTCGCCCATGGCATGTTCATAATTTCCGGTATAGACCAATGTTACCGAATTAAAGCCTTCATTTTTATTTTGCACCGAAGTGACCTGCGAGAACGCGGCATCGAGCGTCAAGCCCTGAGGCTCCGTCAGACCAAGTTGCAAAGCCCATTGCGGGAGGCCATTTGCCGGAGTAACTTTATCACGTTTGGCCAATGCCCTGCCATAAGTATCCTTAACTTCGTTGGCACGAACATTAAATTCTTCATCAGATATCTTTCCCTCGGCACGCTGTTGCTCAAGTACATCGAGCTCCTTTTGCAATGCCTCGAGGATATTCATGGTTTGACTGACATTGTCCATTTTCTGGTTAAAAGTCTGAAGGTCGCGTTCAAACTTTTCGGTCTGCGACTCTTCGCGAGGCGCATCACACGAGAGCAGCAGAAAAGCAAAAACAACTGACAGGAAAAGAAAGAGGTGTTTTATCATGATGTTGATTGTTGAGGCACGTTCTTTGTTATGAACTTCAAAAGTAATCATTTTTTTTGCCTGACAGGATGTATGCATTCAATTTTTTTCGCTCATCTACCGGCATTATTGGGCTCTCGGCACTTTTGCCCACAACGGATTATGTTTGTATTTTTGCCCATTGGTTCATCTGAAATGGTCATGCTCAACACTGCACATAGGTTTTTTAAGCGATTATTGCCCGTCCTGCTATTTCTTCCCTTGTGGGTTTTTTCGCAGGATAACACAGTCGCTCAAAGCAGTCTATCCGATTTACTGACCCCCCCCAAGATTCAATCTCTGAGCAATTGTTTCGACGAAATGGTTACCCTTGAGATACCAACAGAGCAGGGGACATTTCGCAAGCAGCAAGCCTCACAGCTTTTTCAAAGTTTTCTGAAACTATATCCTGCCGACAGCATCCGTATCAGGAAACAGGGTCTTTCGGGGGGCGACAGCCGTTATTTAATTGGTGACTATTACAGCGGTAATACAACTTTTTACATCTACATTGTTTCGCGCCGCCAGCTTGGCCAGGAGCTTATTTTCAATCTTAACCTGAATAAAAAATGAGTGAGTATCTTAGTGTTGAACAACTTATAACGCTTGCCATACGCGAAGATGTTCGTGATGGCGACCACACCTCACTTGCCACCATTCCTTCCAATGCTCGTGGCGAGGCTATCTTATTAATCAAAGATTTTGGTGTGCTTGCCGGCATTGACATTGCCCGTATGGTTTTCGAACAGTTCGACAACGCCTTGATTTTCATTCCACTACTCGATGACGGAGCCAATGTTTCGCCCGGCGACATAGCCTTCCGCGTGGCAGGCAGCAGCCGGTCGTTGCTCACTGCCGAACGTTTAGTACTGAATTTCATGCAGCGCATGAGTGGTATTGCCACCCACACACGTCAGTTGGTCAATCTCATCAGCGATTTGCCAGTTACACTTCTGGACACCCGTAAAACAACGCCCAATATGCGCGTGTTCGAGAAGATGGCAGTGAAAATTGGCGGAGGAGGAAACCACCGGTTTGGCCTTTTCGACATGATATTGGTCAAAAACAACCATATTGATTTTGCCGGGGGGCTGACATCCGCAGTAAAAAGTACACTTGACTATCTTCAGAAAAACAATAAAAACCTCCCTATTGAGGTTGAAGTGCGCAACATGGACGAGCTGAATGAGCTTTTGCAAACAGAAGGAGTTCAGCGGGTGATGTTAGATAATTTTAGTGTAGCCGACATGAAAAAGGCTGTTGAGATGATTAACGGACGTCTTGAAACCGAAGCCTCGGGCGGCATCACAAATGAAACTTTAAGAGCTTATGCCGAAACGGGTGTCAACTTCATCAGCGTTGGCGCACTCACTCACCAAATCAGGAGTCTCGACATGAGTCTGAGGGCCATCCGCTAATCTCAAACTGAGAAGCAAGATGCATTCCATCGTCAAACAACTTTACCGGTTCTACCTTCGCCAGAGCAATCGCACGGTAGATTTGCTCCGCAAAATTGCTGTGCCAGGTTTCAAAGGGGTGCCGCTTTACGATGTACTGCGATTCTTTTTCATCGGATTATTTCAGGGAGCGCTTCCTGTGCGTGCTGCTGCTGTGGCGTTCAGTTTCTTTCTGGCCATTTTTCCGTTTCTGCTGTTCCTTTTCACCCTGATCCCATACATCCCCATAGATAATTTTCAACAATTGCTTCTCGATCTTTTTGCTGATATAATACCGCCCGACACCTATACAATGGTTGAAGCCACAATTTTTGAGATTGTTACGAAACATAATTCAGGACTGCTTTCCTTAGGCTTTGTACTCACATTTATTTTCAGCACCAATGGCATCAGTGCCATTCTGTAAGGTTTTAACGGATCGAAACAGGTGGCACAAACCAAAAACTGGTTTCGACATAGGATGATGGCGATTTTTCTTATGTTGGTGCTATCTTTTTTGGTAGTCTTTGCCATTTTGCTGATTACAATGGGCGACATCTTCATCCGGTGGCTCATTCTGGCTCACCTCATCACCGATGATTTTATGGTATTGACACTCGAAATCTTGCAATGGATCATCATTTTGGCACTCACTTTTTTCAGTGTTTCGTTCCTCTATTATTTCGGCGCAGCCAAACGTACCTCATACCGTTTTTTCAGTCCCGGCTCGCTCCTTGCTACTGCTTTGCTCATCCTCGGGACACTTGGATTTAATTTTTATATAGCCAATTTCTCGAATTACAACGCCCTTTACGGCTCCATCGGTACGTTGATTATTTTTCTACTGTGGCTGTTTTTCAACGCTTTCATTTTGCTCATAGGGTTCGAGCTTAACGTGAGCATTGCCCGTGCCAGCGATGAAAAAACCAGCCTTATCCTTCCAAATTACCCTCTTGTCTGATTTAGAGCCACTATGGAGAAACGTATTCTTTTCGTCAAACACTTGAATTCGAGCTTTATTCGTCGCGATGAAGTCCTTTTGGCTCAACATCATCGGTTGAAAGTGTTTCATTTTTCTCAAAATAAAGGCTGGCGTGTTGTTTTTGGCCTTGTCAGACAGTTTTTCGTTATGCTCTGGTTGATTCCCCAGAGCCATCTGGTTTACATTTGGTTTGCTGATTTTCATGCTGTGATTCCGTCAATATTGGGCCGTGCTTTCCGGCGAAAGGTCGTCATTATTATTGGTGGCGTTGACGCTTCGTATCTTCCTGAATATAGGTATGGCACTAAAACCCGATTATTCGGAAAGCTGAGCGTGAAGCTGTCAACCCGACTTGCCACTCATCTTTTGCCTGTGAGTATTTTTACCAAAAACGCACTTCTGACTAATATTTCGCCTCAACTTGAGACCAAAACGCGCGTGATTTACAACTGTTTCGACGCCCCATTTCTTTCGGCAGACAATGAGTACCGAAGGGAAATCCTTACCGTTTGTCTGGCAAGCCGGGTGAACACCCTATATATTAAAGGAGTTGATTTTTTTATTGAAGTTGCCCGTGCGCTACCCGAATTATCTTTTTCGGTGGTGGGACCTCATGGAGAGGCATACAATTTTTTAATGCAAACAAAACCCGACAACCTGAATGTCATAAAGCCGCTTTCGCATGACGAGCTTCAGCAGACACTGCTCAGGAGCAAGATCATTTGCCAGTTTTCGCGTCACGAAGCTTTTGGTCTTGCCTTGCTCGAAGGAATTGCATCAGGTTGTTTTCCAATTGGATATGATTTTGGAGGCACTGCCGAGATTTTGCAACATACACAAAACACCCTCATCTCGAAGCTTGATGTGGAAGAAGCCAAAAGTCGGCTTCGCTTTGCCTTGTCGGCCGATGCGGAAATGATGAAAACCATACAGAATCAGGTTTTACCACGCTTTTCGTGTGCACTTAGGCAGCAACAACTGAGGCAAATCATTTACAGTGATTAAATGATTAATGACGCAAGCCAATGCGATGAATAAGGCTGTCAATGCTTTGGTTTACATCTTCTGAAATCTGCAATTTGTAGGCTAATACAGTAAATATCAATGTGATAGCACCACTACGGAGTACAATATCCAAAACAAAGGGTTTTATGACCGGAATCAGTGTTGATAACAAATAGACTACTGCACCGATCAGCAAGGCCAACAGATGTGCCCATCGAAACGGTCGCAGGCTCAGTTTTTGGTATAAAAATCCATAGCGGATGAAGTTTGTCAACAGATAAGCAACCACATTCGCGATGGCTGCACCCATAAGGCCATAAAGTCTGATAAACAGATAGTTGAATATCAAAACAAAGATTAAAAAAAGGCCATTAAGCAAAGCACTGAAGCGATAAAAGGCCGAAGTCTGCACCAAAATCTCGCTCACCCCACTGCTCATCTCCACCAGTCCGGCCAGTGCTACAAAAAATATGACCCATTTGCCAGACTCATAATCTTTTGGCAAAATTTCAAACACATTGTGAATATTAGACCAGAGTCCAATAAAGATAAGTACCCCAATAAGCAATTGATTTACAATACTTTTAGAATATATTTCCTCAATTGTTTTCATATCTTTGTTTTTCCATGCCTCTGCCAGCATGGTTCCGGCTATTTTTCGCAGCGAGCGTGCCGGAATCACCACTAATGTTCCGAAGAAGAAAGTGATTGAGTAAACTCCGGCAGCATCCATACCAATCATTTTCTCCACCATGATACGGTCAACGGAAAGCACCAGCACATTTGAAAATCCGACGATCACACCAAAAAAACTCATACTGACCAATGCCCGCGCCATCTCGTGGCTGATGAAACCCCATTCAGGCTTCAAACTTATTTGACGCTGATAAACCAAGGCAGCAAACATGATGAAAGCCGGCAAACAGTTGGCCACCACATACGCCACCACGAAACCTCTGAAATCAATCCAGCCGGCAAAAAACAGCAACAATGCAATCAAAATGAACACTCGCAGCAGAAATTCTTTAAGGAAAGTACCAACGACTGTGCGATACAGCATTTTAAAATACACATCGAACAGCAGGTAAAAGGCAGTAAAAAACACCAGAGGGATCAGATAAAGGAAATAGTCGCTGATGATGCTGACATCACCCTCCTTAGTGCGGACAATATTATCTTTGAACAATATCAAAGCTATCACCGCAATGGCAAAGCCCGTCATTCCAACCATCAGCATCAGCGCGGTAAAACCATGATGTTGCGATTTCTCATCCCTGAACCACGAAAACAATCTTCCGGTTGCATTGCCAAAACCCAAGGTGGCAAACTGGGCAAAAAGTCCTGACCAGGCAATCAGAAGATTAATAAGTCCGTTTTGCGAAGTGCTAAAAAAACGGGGCATCAGCAGACCCGAGATCACAAAACCCAGCAATACACCCAGATAGGAATAGATGGTACCCTGAATCGTCTGCTCTTTAATTTTGCCCATTGCTCATCATTTGCTTACTGCAAATGTAGGCAATTCCAACCGCTACGCGTTCATTGTGTGCATCAATCCGGTTCTACCATCGAAAAAGTGATTTTTTGAAAGCAGGGCTCAATTTTTGGAGTGGATATTATTGTTTTGTTAAATTTGTACCTTTGTTAGGCTCCGAAAGGAGCAAACCATGTCTTAAGAATACAAACTTAAAACCTGTTCCTTTATGAGTCAGAAAAACAATAACCTAGTTGTCGGCATGTCAGTTTTTGGTGCCATTTTCTTTATTTTTGGTTTTGCTACCACTTTCATCGTAACGCTGAGTGCCCCGGTGAAAGAGATTTTCAGATTGTCAGAATTTAGTGCCCAACTTGTTTCGTCGGCCTTCTTCATTGCGTATCCCATCATGTCAATTCCCACCGGTATGATCATTGACCGGATTGGTTACAAATGGACGGTGATTGCGGGTTTAGTTCTGATGGCTCTTGGCAGTTTCATCTATATTCCGGCCTCCAACCTGCCATCGTTTCCTATCTTTTTGATTGCCACCTTTGTGCTGGCCACCGGAGTCGTCTTTTTGCAAGTTGCCGCCAATCCTTACGTGGCGGCTATTGGCCCGGATGCCACAGCTTCGAGCCGGCTCAATCTCACACAGGCTCTCAACTCCATCGCCACAATGATAGCACCCTGGCTTATTTCGGTTGCCATTTTCAAGGGACTGAGTTTTCCGGCTGATGCAACCATCGCGGCGCAGCGTGTGCCTATGCCTTTCATTACGATGGGACTCATTGTACTGTTGGTTGCCGTTATCATTTTCACCATTAAACTTCCGGTAATCCACAGCGAAAAAAGTGAGAAAAAGAGCATCTTGAATCGTCCGCATGTTGTGTTGGGAGCTTTAGCCATCTTCACCTACGTTGGTGCCGAGGTGGGAAATGCCGGACTCATCGTGAACTACTTAAAAAACAGCTTAGGAATGCTGCCCGAACAAGCTTCAACCTATGCCGCCATCTATTGGGGGGGTGCCATGGTCGGCCGTTTCTTCGGCTCATTTATGTTCAGTGATATGGGTCAAAATAAAAAAATTATTTATGCCCTACCAGTACTGATTTTAGCTGCCATTTCAGGATCATTTGTTACCAGTTGGAACTGGAATATTGGCCTTATTTTTACAGGTATTGCATTGGCTAATTTTATCATCATGCAATTTGGCAAAGGCAAAGCCGGTCAAACGCTTGCAATCTTCGCCCTCGTGGCCGCCCTGCTCGACATCACTACCACTTTCACTACAGGGAATATTGCTTTATGGACTATCATTTCAATTGGCCTATTCAACTCCATCATGTTCCCCAACATCTTCTCGCTTGCAGTAAACGGATTGGATAAAGGGGAGCTCAGTGGAGCATCAGGACTCATCAACGCCCTAATTTTTGGTGGTGCCGTCATTCCTCCTCTTATGGGATTCGTGGCCGACAGCTTTGGCTATACTTGGGCTTTCATTGTTCCGGCCTTCTGTTACCTCTACATATTTTATTATGCCGTTTCAGGCAGCAAAGTACGCTAAGCTGCAGTTATTAAACAAAATACACTTATGAAGAAAGTCGCTATCGGAATTGATATTGGAGGAACTAACACGGTTATCGGCATTGTTGACCGCGAAGGAAACGTATTGATGAAAGACAGTATCGCTACTCCAGGATATGGCAATGCCTCGCTTTTTGTTGACGAGATGTCGGGTTCAGTACGTAGCATGATCAATGCAGTAAAAAAGTTGAATCCCGAGACTGAAGTGCTGGGCATTGGTATTGGCGCACCCAATGCCAATTATTACACCGGCACCATCGAACACGCCCCGAACCTTTCGTTCAAAGGAATAATCCCCTTGGTTAAGCTTCTGGAAAGCAATTTTCCCGAGCTAAAAGCCATTGCCATCACCAACGATGCCAATGCTGCCGCCATCGGCGAGATGATTTACGGCGGTGCCAAAGGCATGAAAAACTTCGTTGTTTATACCTTAGGCACCGGAGTTGGAAGTGGAATAGTGGTAAACGGCGACTTAGTTTACGGTGCCGATGGTTTTGCAGGCGAGTGTGGCCACACCACCATCGTCGAAGGAGGCCGTGTGTGTGGATGTGGCGGATTTGGCCACCTCGAGGCATATTGCTCGGCACCAGGAATGAAACGCACTGCTTTCGAGCTTCTTACGAAGTACAATGCCGTAAACAGCCCTTTGGCCAACAGAAGTTTCAACGACCTCGATGCAAAAGCCATCTTTGAAGCTGCCGAAAATGGCGACAATATCGCCCGTGAAGTGTTTGAACTGACGGGAAAATGGCTCGGACTTGGTTTAGCAAATACTGTGCATCACCTTAGCCCCGAAGCTATTTTTCTCTTTGGCGGACCTACGGCAGCCGGCAACTACATTTTCCGGCCTACCATCGAAAGCATGGAACAGCACCTGCTCCCTGTGTTCAAAAACAAAGTGAAAATTCTTCCATCACTCATGAAAGCCGGTGATGCTGCCATTGTTGGTGCCAGCGCATTGGTTTACAAGGAATTGAAGAAGCAAATACATTGACAATTAAATAGATTCCCTATTACCGACAATGAGAAAGAGGTTGCCATTTTTGGGCAGCCTCTTTTTTTGCAAAAATCTTCATAATATCAGGCAATTATTGAGATTGTGAAAGCAATTCCTGAAGACATCTTACAATAAAATCTCATCAAGATAAGATGGCGATCAATCAGCAACTTCAAGCTTGAAGCCTACTCCATGCTCGTTGACAATCTTCACGCGTGGATCATCTTTTAGGTATTTTCTGACACGGGTGATAAAGACATCCATGCTCCGGCTCACAAAATAACCCGATTCGCCC
>JBDHYV010000004.1:0-28801 GCA_039811545.1 Bacteroidales bacterium
ACATCGAAAACCAACAACATCAAGTAGAATTGGGTGGTGAAAACAAAATAGCGAAAAGAACTGAAAAGCAATATTTTTAGCAAATCGGTAGAGGAATAGAGTGCAAAAACACCTGCATAATCCATGATCCATTCTTTTTTACGGGGAAAAAGGGCTGAAAATAGAATTTTTAGCAAACCGACATGGAAATACACCGTTAACAGAAAGCCCACAATTCCGATAGAAACAATCCATAAACCTATGTAAATCAGGTTATATTGATTTACAAAAGGAATTACGTCAGGTGCAAAATAGAGCCCGGCCACAATTCCGGCCATGATACTTGCCAAAAATTGAGAAAAACTCCCGATGAGTGTAACCAGCATGGCTTTGATATGGCTTGCCTGTTGCAGCACAAACACCCTTCCTAAATAATCACCGGCACGATTCGGTAAAAACATACTCACAGCCATTCCGCTCAAAACGGCAGTAACTGCTAGATTTAATTTTAACTTTTCGAGCTTTGAAATGAGAAATTTCCATTTCAAACTTTCAGTAAGAATATTGATAATCAATAATATAAATATTACAACCGTAAATGGTTGCATCATACCGCTCAATCGGAGTTCGTGCCAAAGATTGAGCCATTGCCTGATGTCGTGTTTCTTTAGGATTTGAAGATATGCGAAAGCAAAAGTGAGGACGAGGATGGCGATGCGCAATCCGGGATTAACCAATTTGATTACTTTTGCTTTCATCATGCTAATATCGGAACTTTTTGAAAACTGAACGGATAATTTTGGGAATTGACCCCGGCACGACCATCATGGGCTATGGGGTGGTTTTGCAACAGGGACAGCAATTGAAGTTGGTAGTGATGGGTGTTTTGAAGCTTGGAAAATATGCAAATCAGGCACTCAAACTTCGCAAAATATTTGAACGCACGCTCGAATTGATTCAGCAGTATCATCCTGATGAGTTGGCCATTGAGGCGCCTTTTTTTGGAAAAAACGTTCAGTCTATGCTTAAATTGGGTCGGGCACAAGGTGTGGCTATAGCGGTGGCACTTCATTGCGATATTCCTATTTTTGAATATTCGCCGAAAAAGATCAAGCAATCGGTTACCGGCAACGGCAGCGCATCGAAAGAACAAGTGGCAGCCATGCTTCAAACATTGTTAAAATTTGATACGGCTCCCGATTATTTGGATGCTACGGATGGATTAGCGGCTGCTGTTTGTCATTTCTTCCAGAGCAAACTGAGTAGTCAGGCCCTGCCTACAGTTTCGGGCTGGAAAGCTTTCGTAACGCAGAATCCCGGACGAGTTAAAGGCTGAGTTTTGTTTTCAGTTGCGAAATCAAACCGTGAGAAGCGTCTTCGAGCAAGTCAATCACCAAATTGAATTCGTTCGCATCGCCATAATATGGGTCAGGGATATGGTCGTAGTGATGTTTCACCAAGAAGTCGGCCATCCGCACAATTTTGTTTTTCTCCTCATCCGTTGAAGCAATTGACATCAGGTCGCGAAAATTCTCGTTGTCCATTGCCACGATAAGGTCGAATTGGGAGAAATCGGACTTCACCACCGGACGCGAGATACTTGTAATCTGATATCCACGTCTTTGTGCAGCATCGAGCATACGCCGGTCGGCTTTTTCACCTTTATGCCAACCTGATATTCCGGCCGAATCCACTTCGACCACGAGTTTAGAATGCGAGGCTAATTTGGCAAAAATAGTTTCGGCGGCAGGGCTCCGGCAGATGTTGCCCAGACAAACGAAGAGGATACGTATTTTCGTGTTTTGATGAGGTTTTTCCATGATGCAAAGGTAAGTTTTGATAAACAAAAAAGCGAAAAAGCTCTGCGTGAAAGCGAAAATCCTTATTTTTGCCGTCCGAAATGCCTTCTTAGCTCAGCTGGTAGAGCAGCTCACTCGTAATGAGCAGGTCGCGGGTTCGAGTCCCGTGGAAGGCTCAACAAAAAGTTTGCAAACACACTTGCAAACTTTTTTTATTTCAGAGAAATTTTCTCTTTGAATCCGGCTTTCAACAATATGACATGATTTTCCGTTCAAAAGATGCCATTTGGTTTAACCAGGGTTAAACATATTTGGTGCAACATTTGCACCAACATTTTGGGCAAAAAAATGAAAAAATCTGCTTCAAACCTTCACTCCACAATTTGTTAAGCAGTTGATTTGTAGCAGATTTACAATCAGTGGCTTTAAATATTGCACCCTCTTAGAGGTCTCGAGCGGATTCGAACCGCTGTACACGGTTTTGCAGACCGCTGCCTAGCCACTCGGCCACGAGACCATGTTTTGGAACGGCAAAATTAACCATTTATTGAATGATGTCCAAATCCTTTCTATGGCTTTTTTGGTTTAACTCGTTCAGACAGTCAGGACAAAGGCAAGAAGCATACTTTTGTTGTATCTCGTCGAGCAGCGATACATTGGTGTCCACTTCATAGCACCAGCATTTGCCCGATTTGCTGCAATGGAAATTTTTTCCGCAACGTGGACATTGGTCGGGCTGGTTAAGTTGCAATTTAGCTTTCAATGGTCAGACTGACAAAATCCATTTTTCCACCCAACGGAGGATTCATTTTTTTCACTTTCACGCGAGCATGAGTTACGGTCGGGAAATGCGTCATCACCGCGCCAACGATTCGTCGCCCGAGATGTTCGAGCAGTTTGGAGTTGATTTCCATCTCGCGTTTCACCACCTGATAAACCTCTAAGTAGTTTACGGTATCGTGCAGGTTGTCCGAAATTTCGGCTTTTGAGGTATCTGTTGTCAGAAATAAATCAATGGTGAACCAGGTACCAATGAGTTGTTCCTCGGCAAAATGGCCGTGATAAGCATAAAACTCCATTCCTTCGATGGTAATAAGGGCCATAGTGATGTGGGTTTAAGGGTGAACTATGGTGGCCACTCCGCGTTGGATGCGCCGGATGGTTTCTTCTTTACCGAGAATAGCCATGATATCGGCTAAGTGCGGCCCTTTGGCAGCTCCGACCAACAGCAGCCTCAACACATTCATTATCGCCCCCATATTCATGGCATTGGATTCTATCCACGATTTTAGAGCCTGATCGAGTGTGGCGCTGTCGAAAGGTTCGACTGACGAGATGAAAGTGGCCAAGGCCGTCATTTGTTCAGCCGACTCAGCTTTCCAGCGTTTTTTAATCACCTGTTCGTCGTAGGTTTCGGGTTGCTGAAAAAAGAAAGAGCCTTCGTTCCAGATTTCCGTAACAAAGTTGACCCGTTCTTTCAGGAGTTCGACAATTTTCTCCAAAGTATCATTATCTGTTTTAATTCCTTTTGAATCAACGATTTTACTAAAATCATCTGCAAGTTCCCGGTTTGATTTTCGAATCAGGTATTGATGGTTGAACCATTTGGTTTTTTCAGGGTCGAATTTGGCGCCGGCCTTTCCAACCCTTTCGAGTGAGAATGCCTGAATGAGTTGGTCCATATTGAAAAGTTCCTGTTCGGTTCCGGGATTCCAACCGAGCAGTGCAAGCATATTGACGAAAGCATCAGGGAAATAGCCCGATTCGCGGTAGCCCGACGAGATTTCGCCGCTGAAAGGATCTTTCCATCTTAATGGAAACACTGGAAAGCCCAGCCGGTCGCCATCGCGTTTGCTTAATTTGCCGTTCCCGTCGGGTTTCAACAATAGAGGGAGATGAGCAAATTCAGGTTCATTCCATCCAAAAGCCTGATAAAGAAGAATATGCAACGGAAGCGATGGCAACCATTCTTCACCACGAATCACATGGCTGATTCCCATCAGGTGGTCGTCCACAATATTGGCCAGATGATATGTTGGCATTCCGTCGGATTTAAAGAGCACTTTGTCGTCTAAGGTTTCAGTTTTCACGACGACTTTTCCCCTGATGAGATCGTTCATTACCACTTCACGGTTTTCGGGAATAAGAAAACGCACTACATAAGGTGTCCCCTCCCCTATTTTCTGCTCCACTTCCTGCGGACTCATATTCAAGCTGTTGCGGAGTTTTTGACGGGTGAGTGCATTGTAGGTAAATGTTTGTTTTGAAGCTTCGGCCATTTTGCGAAGTTCATCAAGTTCTTCGGGTGTATCGAAAGCGTAATAAGCGTGGCCAGAAGCGATCAACTTGTCGCTGTATTCTTTGTACAATGGTTTGCGGTCGCTTTGTCGGTATGGATCGTGTGGGCCACCGGTATTGACACCTTCGTCGAAGCGGATGCCACACCATTCAAGCGATTCGATGATATAATCCTCGGCGCCCGGAACAAATCTTCCTTGGTCAGTATCTTCGATGCGAAGAATCATGGTTCCGCCGTGTTTTTTTGCAAAAAGATAGTTGTAAAGCGCGGTTCTGACGCCGCCGATATGGAGCGGGCCTGTCGGACTGGGTGCAAAACGCACACGAATCGGTTTATTTGTCATAGTCTTCCATTGATTTGGCCTGCAAAATTACGACATACAGCAACATGGAACAAAGACCGGCAATTGTTGCTGAAAACAGGTGCATTAGAGTGGATTAGATTTGCAATCTTAGTCCGAATATTTTTGCCGGAGGAGGTTTTTCTGCACCTTTCCCATGGCATTTCGGGGGAGTTCGTCAATCAGCTCAATGCGTTTGGGCACTTTAAAACGCGCAATTTTCTGATTCATGCTGCGGATGATTTCATCAGTATAAAGATTGAAGCCGGGTTTTGGGACAATCACCGCCATCACAGCTTCGCCCAAGTCGGTATGTGGAACACCAAAAACGGCACTTTCTGCCACTCCATCGAGTTCGTCAAGATAGCTTTCAATCTCTTTGGGATAGATATTGTAGCCTCCCGAAATGATTAAATCGCGGCTGCGGCCAACAATGCAAAGGTAGTTGTCGGGCACTGAGCCGGCAGAAGTTTGCCCGCCCCAACGTCCCATATCGCCTGTTTTGAACCATCCATCTGCCGTGAAATCTTCTTTTGTTTTTTCGGGAATGTTCCAATAGCCTTTAAATACATTTGGCCCTTTCACCTCGATATTTCCTACTTCGTTGACTTTACACGGCTTACCCACTTCGTTCATTATACGCAGCTCAGTTCCCGGAAGGGGTATGCCCACTGAGCCGGCCACACGATCGCCATCATAAGGATTGGAAACCAGCATGATGGTTTCGCTCATTCCATAGCGTTCCAATATGGTATGACCAGTCTTTTCTTTAAAAGCGTTGAAAGTTTCGGTGAGTAAAGGTGCCGAACCCGAAATGAACAAACGCATATTGGAGGTTTTATCGCAGGTGAATGAAGGCTCTGCAAGCAGACGCACATAGAATGTGGGAATTCCCATCAAAACGGTGGCCTGAGGTAAATGCCGAATCAGATGGTGGACATCGAATTTGGGTAACCAAATCATTTTGCTGCCGTTGAGCAAGGCGCCGTGACAGGCCACAAACAACCCATGAACATGAAAGATGGGCAAGGCATGAAGTAGCACATCACCTGTTTGCCACTTCCAAAACTTATGGAGCACCAGCGCATTGCTGCTCAGGTTTGCGTGTGAGAGCATGGCACCCTTGCTTCGGCCTGTGGTGCCTGAGGTGTAGATCAAAGCTGCAAGATCGTCATCATGGCGATGAACAGTTTCAAAATTTTCAGAATAGGTGCTTGCTTCCCGTACAAAGCTTCCATCCTCATTCATCCCAAGCGTAAAAACATGTGTTACAGCGTTTTGATGCGCAATTTCGCTAATGATGGACAAATTTGCCGGCGAACAAACCACCACCGAAGGGCTGGCATCGCCAATAAAATAGCGCATTTCGGCAGCCTGATAGGCTGTGTTCAGCGGCAGATAAACGAAGCCGGCTTTGAGTGTTGCCAGATACAAAAAGAGGGCTTCAGGCGATTTATCAACTTGGGTGGCGATACGTGCGCCAGATGGTAATCCTATATCAGTAAGAAAATTTGCATACCGGTTGACGGCGCTTTCCAGCTCCTTCCATGTATAGAGGTACCCTTCATGCGTTTCGATGGCAATGGTGTTCTTCTCGCACGGAAATCCACCTTCCAGAACGGAATACAAATTCATGGATAAAGATGATGGCTTATGATAAATCTTTTTACTAAAAATCAGACTATCAATAATTTATTTAACAATTCGTCGTGAAAATTCAAATTTTCCGTCTGTTGCTTTCAGGATATAGGTTCCGTTGGCTAAGGAGCTGGTGTTCAGCCGGCTTGTGCTTTCGTTTGTTTGCTGCTTGGAAATAATTCTCCCGCTGAGGTCGGTGAGCTGAATAGAAACCGGTCGTCCGTCGGCATTGGTGAAATAAAGATTGATTTGATCACTGAAAGGATTAGGCCCGACTGAAAAATGAGCCGGATTGTCTTGCTGTGGCAGCGAAACGACGATGCTGTTGACTTTTTCAAAAGTCCAGTTATCGGGATCAATGGTGATGGAAGTAACCGGCTTGCCCACCGGGACATCGAACTGACAGAAGTTGGCATTTTGGAAAAGTCGAACCACCTGCGAGCTTCCATCGTTGAAATTGAGTTTATAGTCGAGGGTCATTTCAAAAAGCGGCGTGGTCGAGGTTACTGATTGGGTAGTATTGATATGAAGTTTATCGTTACCGACCATATACCATTCAATATCGTAGCGGGGATAGCCTTGGCCATAATACCATTGGTTGAAAAACTGTTCGAGATTTCTTCCGGAAACAGCTTCGGCAACTGCACGAAAATTGTTGCCTGTGGCCGTACTATCGGCGAAAAGCATCTGATAGGTGTTCAGAATCCTGAAGAAAGTGCTGTCATCGTTTATTTCGTGACGAAGCACATGGATGATGGCAGAGCCTTTGTCGTATGACAGACGGCCGTCGAAGATGCGCCATTCGTTGTCTGGCGTGACTTCAGATTCGGGAATATAGACACTTCCTCCGGGCTGCGACATCACATTGTTTTGTGCTGACACCATGAAAGATTGGCCAGAGTTCCAACCATTTATCTTTTCCCTTGCTAAGTAATTGCTATAGGTGGCAAAGCCTTCGTTCACCCACACATCACTCCAGCTTGCACAGGTAACATTGTCGCCAAACCACATGTGACCCAGCTCGTGAGCTACAAGATCAAATCCAAGGCTTCCGAGGGTAGTCATGGTTTGATGTTCCATTCCGCCCCCTAATTGGGTAATGCAGTGGCCATATTTTTCTTCGTGGAAAGGATAAAGCAGATACAGGTCGGAAAAAAGTTCAATCATGGGTGCTACGGCATTGATGCTGTTTTGAAATTGCGGCAGGAAATTCGGATGGTTATAAACATAATTCTGTACTAAGATTGAATCGCCCTGAAGTGCGGTCGGCTTGGCATAAACATTATATTCCTGATAATCGGCCACAGCAAACGAAATCAGATAGTGTGCAATGGGATATTTTGATTTCCATTCATATCGGGGTCGGCCATCGGGCATAGTGGTGATGTTGGTGAGCAGGCCTTGCGAACCGGCTTTTGTCCCCACGGGAGTTGTCAGATACACCCAAACCGAATCGGCTTTATCAGGCAGTACCTGTTTACAAGGAAACCAGCTTTTTGCTGCAAAAGGCTCAGAAAGCGACCAGGTAACATTTTTTTGATAGACATAGCTGTAAGCATTTGTTACGCCGGCAAAGAAGCCTCCCGTTGGAGGCGTTCCGCTGTAAGTGATGCTTGCCACAAATGTCTGTCCCTGGCTGAGAGGTGCCACCGGAACCAAAACGTTATCGCCCTGACGCACCCAGTTGGTATATGAAAGGCCGTTGAATGTGAACTGAGAAATATTCATCTGGGTAATCAGCTCAAATGCAAGGGTATCGAGCACCGGTGCCACCACTTTGCCATGGATTTGCACCGTTCCGCCGATATGGATGTTCAAATTGGAAACTTCCAAATCGAGGAAATAGAAAGTAACATCATAACGGTTAAGCAAAGGGCTTTGCCAATCGCTTCGCCAGGCAAATTTGGGATGGGTTTCAGGCTGGATATAATGACGACAATAATGGTCGTTTTCTGGCTGTTCAGGATTATTCCACTGAGCAAAAAGGCCCAGACCTGATACGATAAACAATGTTAAAAACAGGGTTTTCATAAGTAAATGGTTTAAGACGAATACGGCTTCATCAATGAAGAGAATGTATATTTGCCGGCTAAAGTACTAAACCTACGAAAAGGAGGCTGAAATCTGCCAGTTTTTTTTAAGAGATGACACATCATTCAAATATTCTGATCCAAAATATTGAGCTTTTTATTCGAAAACATTTTCGGATACGACTTTATCAAGGCTTATTGTTGTCTTCACTTTTATTGTTAAGCCTCTTTCTTGTTTTCAGTTTCGTTGAATATTTTAGTTTTCTGCCCGGACTTTATCGAAAATGGATTTTTTTCGGATATCTGATTGTTTTTGCTGGTGTTGTCCTATTTTTTATCCTTTACCCCTTTTGGCAATTATTCCGTTTTCGGAAGATGATGAGCATTGACCAAGCGGCAAAAATTATTGGCAGACATTTTAGCGGATTGGTTGATGATAAACTGTTGAATACAATTCAACTTCAAAACTGTTTTCTTTCAGAATCGTCTGACAAAAGCCTTCTTACGGCTGCGATACGTCAACGAACTGAAGATTTAGTGTTGATCCCATTTACCAAAGCTGTACAACTTAAAACAGTGAAGAAAATTGGGCTTATCACTTTGGTTCCTGCTTCGGTTTTTCTTATTACAGCTCTTGTTTGGCCACGGTCTCTTCAGGAACCGGTAAAAAGGATTGTGTCCTACAGTACTGAGTTTGAGAAGCCTTTGCCATATAACGTGAGAATTCTGAACTCTTCACTTGAAGTTGTTCAAAATGAAGACTATACGCTTGAAATTGAAACACTTGGTGAGGAAATTCCATCGTCTTTCTTTGTTGTTACAGATGGAACGCGCTATCCAATGGAAAGGGTGAGCAACAACTTGCATCGTCATTGTTTTCGAAAGGTTGGAACATCTTTTGATTTTCGGATTGTTGGTGGGGAATTTAACAGCAGAAATTTTACCTTGGAAGTGAGGCCAAAAGCGTTGTTACTGCACTATGAGGCCAATGTACGATTTCCTGACTATATGAAGCGACCCGCCGAAAATATTTCCGATTTTGTTTATGCCAATCTTCCAGTCGGAAGCCAAATAGAGCTGCTGATATATGTGCGTAATGCCGACAAACTTCTAATTCAACATGATTCGACCGAGGAAGAACTGTATCCAAAAAATGGAATGATCAGATTTCACAAAAACATGCTCCATTCTTGCTTCTTACATCTCTTTCCATCAAATTCATTTTTTCGGGAAAAGGAAGGGTTGCTCATTCGGTTTGAAGTTAGTGCAGACGAATTTCCTGTCATCAAAGCCGAAAAACTGAATACAGAACCATTTAGTAAGTGGCATTATTTCAATGGTGAAATAAACGATGATTATGGATTTACCAAACTTGAAGCAGTTTTTACTCCTGCCGGGGAAACGCAAAATGCTTCGGGGGGAATTTTTCGCGAAACCATTGAATTTATTCCAAATCAGTTGCTTCAGGCTTTTTACTTTTCAGTTAATCTGGACAGCCTTAAACAAAAAGCTGTGAATGATTGGGTTCTTCATTTTGAAATCAGTGACAACGATAGGGTTTCAGGGCCGAAAAGGGCACGCTCTCAGACTTTCCAACTCAACATAGCCTCTGAAAAAGTACTCGACTCTGTCGCAAAACAGACTGAAGAACTACTTGATCAGCGTTTGGAACAGGCTATGAAGGAGGCGGCAGAACTCAAAAAAGACGTTGCACTTTTCAATAAACAGTTGCTTCAAAAAAAGGAAAGCGATTGGAACGACCGGCAACGGATGAAGCAGATGATGGATCGCCAACATAGCCTGGAAAATCAGATAGAAAATTTAAAACATGAGAGACATACGCTCAATGAATTTCGTCAGGAAAACGAACTACTGAACGAACGTTTGCTCGAAAAGCAGAAGCGCATTGATGACCTTTTGGATAAAGTCATCCCAGACGATATACGCAAAATGATGGACGAGCTTCAGCAAATGCTCGAAAACATTAATAAGGAACAAATGGGCGATATGCTCAAAAAGATGGAGATGACCCAACAGGAAATGGAAAAAATGCTTGACAGAAACCTGAGTTTATTAGAACAATTAAAGGTAGAAAAGGGTTTGAATGAGATGATTGAACGTTTGCAAAAACTTTCGGATAACCTAAACAAGAATGCCGATGAAACTTTTAATGGCACTGAAAACAAAGAGGCTTTAAGGAACCAATTGGAAGAAATTAATTCCAAATTCGAAAATGAAATGGATCAGCTTGGGGAGCTGAAAAGCATGAATAATGATATTGAAAGGCCATTTAATCTCGAAATCACAGACGATCTAGAAAAGGAAATTGAAAATGAAATGGAGCAGGCCTCCGAACAGTTAAATAAAGGCAAGAAGGAACAAAGCGGAAAGAGCCAGAAAAATGCTGCAGGAAAAATGAAACAGATGGCTCAAGGGCTTAAAATGATGATGGCACAAAGTGAAGAAGACCAAAATGAGGAGGACATCACAGCTTTGCGTTTTCTGTTGGAAAGTCTTATACGGCTATCAATGAAGGAAGAGAATATTTTTACCCGACTGAGTGCCCTGCGTCGGGATGACCCATCGTTCTTTGATTTAATAAAAGAGCAGGCCAATCTGAGCAATACATTTCAAACCCTCGACGATTCATTAGTTGCTTTAGCAAAACGGCAAAGCGAGATAAAGAATTTTGTTTTTGACGAAACTTCAAAAGTGAAATTGAAAATCTCTGAAGCTCAGAATGCCTTAAAAGACCGGAATATGGGTCTAGCCGTCAGTCATCAGCAATATGCAATGATGTCCATGAATAATTTGGCCTTGATGTTGGCAGAAAGTCTGAAAAAGATGGAAGAAAACACCGGTATGCCCAGTGATGGCCAAGGTCAGGACAAAGGAAAGGGGAAGGGCAAAAGTGCCGGTAAAAGTTTGCAGAATATGCGTGAGCTTCAAGAAGCTCTTGGCAAGCAACTCAAGGATGCGCTGAATGGCAAGAACCCCTCAGGCAGCAGAAGTGGAATGAATGAGGGTTTGGCACGTATGGCCGCTCAACAGGAGGCACTTAGGAATGAACTGAAAAAAATAATGGACGGCCTGAAGTCGGAGGGAGGAACAGGTGGCGATGGTTTGAACAAAGTGCTTCAGGATATGGAAAAATTTGAAGAGCAGTTGGTGAATAAGAACCTAAATCAAAAATTACTCGATCTGAATCAGGAAATTGTAGTTCGTTTGCTTGAATCTGAAAAGGCGCAAAAAGAAAGAGAACAGGAGGAAAGGCGGGAGTCCAACGAATTTCGCGGAAAAAATTCTGGAAACCTAAACGAAATTCCAGAGTATAAGAGAGCGATGGAAAAACAAAATAGTCAATTATGGCTTGCTCCAATTCATTTTAAACCCTTTTACAAAACGATTATGAATAGCTATATGTTAAAAGCACGATAAAGGTTATGGAAAGACAATTGGTTTTGAAACATACAGATAAGGATTTATTTGAGATAGAGGATTTTTGCGAAAGTTTTTTTTCGGAAACCAATGAATATGAAGCTCAATATGGAATACTTATGACGCTAATTTTACAAAGCTTTGAGGCTTTAAGTCCGAAAATAGGGGAGAGGTTGGTTCTGAAAATACATCAAAACTTGGACTATATCTGTTTGGAGTGGCAATTGGAGGCTCAAAACTTTCAAAATTTGCGCGATTGGATTGGCCTGCAAGAATCAAGCCTTTTACATTGCCTTTGGAGTTCTTTTGTTTTGAACGAGGAGGAAGGTATTGTTTCTTTTCATCTGCTCAATCAGGGTGTTCAACAAGCGGTTTATGCAAAACGGAGAAAACAGTTAAAGAAGTATTTTACAGGTAACGTATTTACGCCCAGTCTATGATTCAATTCCAATCTGTGGATGTTGCTTTGCCCCACGCTCTGCATGAGTCTCATTCGGCCTGGATTGGGCAAATTATCAAGTATTTTAAGAAGAAGACAGGTGAAGTCTTCTTTTTGTTTTGCAGCGATTCCTATTTGCACCATATAAATTTGCAATTTTTGGAACATGATACTTTCACGGATATCATCACGTTTGATTTAAGAGAGAAGGCGGATTATATCCAATGCGAAATTTATATTAGTGTTGAGCGTATTGTCGAAAATGCTGAAATACAAGCAAATAGCTTCAATAATGAATTGGATAGGGTGCTTTGTCATGGTATTCTTCACCTCGTAGGGTATAAGGATGGCACCCAGAAAGAAAAGACAGAAATGCGAAAAATGGAAGAAATATGTCTCGCTTTGAGGCCTGAACACCTGAAAAACAGATAGTTGTGATATCGTTTCACGTGAAACAAAGGGTATGTATTTTGAGAAATATGATGTAATTGTTGTAGGAGCCGGCCATGCCGGTTCGGAAGCTGCTGCTGCTGCTGCTAATATGGGCAGTCGTGTTTTGTTGGTTACCATGAACCTCCAAACCATTGCCCAGATGTCATGCAATCCGGCCATGGGGGGTATTGCCAAAGGACAGATTGTGCGCGAAATTGATGCTTTAGGTGGCTATTCGGGATTGGTAACTGACCGGACGATGATTCAGTTTAGAATGCTGAACAAATCAAAAGGTCCTGCTATGTGGAGCCCAAGGGCGCAAAGCGATAGGATGTTATTTTCGATGGAATGGCGAAAAATGTTGGAAGGAACATCGAATGTTGATTTTTGGCAAGATACGGTCGTCGGACTGCTTGTCAAAGATAATGTTGTTTATGGGGTTCGGACCGGAATGGGAATAAACATTGAATCGAAATCTGTCATTCTGACCAATGGCACTTTTTTAAATGGCAAAATCCATATTGGCGAAAAATCTTTCGGGGGCGGCCGCATGGGCGATAAAGCAAGTCATGGAATGACTGAACAACTCGTTGAGCTCGGTTTTGAAGCACATCGAATGAAAACCGGCACGCCAGTCAGAGTTGATGGGCGCACCATTGATTTTTCACGACTGACTGAGCAAGAAGGAGACGTAGAGGTGCGTGGGTTTTCATATTTAAAAAAACCGAATCTTCCTATGCAGCGGAGTTGCTGGATTGCCTATACTTCGCGAGACGTTCACGACATTCTGCGTACAGGTTTTCATCTTAGCCCAATGTTTAGCGGACGAATCGAAGGGATAGGACCTCGTTATTGCCCGAGTATTGAAGATAAAATAGACCGCTTTGCAGGAAAGGATGCTCATCAACTCTTTGTAGAACCCGAAGGATGGGACACAGTCGAATATTATATCAATGGATTTAGCTCTTCATTGCCAGATGATGTTCAGGTGAAAGCACTCCGTCGGATTGAAGGATTTGAAAATGCCAAGATATTCAGGCCCGGTTATGCAATTGAATACGATTATTTTGCGCCAGAGCAACTGAATCATGCCCTAGAAACTAAAAGAATACGAAATTTATTTTTTGCCGGTCAAATCAATGGAACTACGGGCTATGAAGAGGCTGCCGCACAAGGACTTATGGCCGGAATCAATGCGCATTTGAAGACCCACGACCAGGAACCCTTCGTTTTGAATAGATCGGAAGCATATATTGGGGTCTTGATTGACGATTTGATTACCAAGGGAGTGGACGAGCCATACCGGATGTTTACCAGTCGAGCTGAATATCGCATCCTTTTACGACAAGATAATGCCGATGCACGCCTGACAGAAAAATCATATCGGTTGGGTCTGGCGACAGAAGAGCGGTTTCGTCAATTTGAAACCAAACAGAAAACCATACAAGGGCTGGTGGATTATTTGAACAAGGTAAGTGTCCTTCCGGAACAGATCAATCCATTACTTATAAAATCAGAATCAAGCCCAATCAATTTTCGGCAAAAATTATCATCTTTGCTTTTACGGCCCCAGCTCAATCTAATTAATTTGTTAGTTTTTGATGACGAGGGTCGGAAAATCTTGAGTACAGTTGATGCCGAAATCATTGAAGCTACTGAAATTATGGTAAAATACGAAAGATATATTGAGAAAGAGCGGGAGTTGGCAGATAAACTGCACCGTTTGGATGAGGTGAAACTAAAATCGGATTTCGATTACCAGGCACTCAAATCGCTATCGTATGAGGCGCGGGAAAAGCTAAGCCGGATAAAGCCGGAAAATCTGGGACAGGCTTCACGAATTAGCGGTATAAGCCCTGCCGATATTTCCGTATTGGCCATATTTTTAGATCGTTAGCGTTTTGTTCCACGTGAAACCAACAAAATGAATACACACAAAAACTGCCCAATCTGCGACCATAACCATTTTGATGTCTGGATGGAGGTTGCCGATTATTTTCTCACAAATGAGAATTTTTTCCTAGTTAAATGCCGACAGTGTGGCTTTATACTAACAAATCCTTATCCGACGAAAGCCGAAATTGAACGTTACTATCATTCGGATGAATATTACAGTCATCCAAACAAAAGGAAAGGCCTGATTTCGAAGGTGTACGAAATGGTGAAACTGCGCAATGTAAAATATAAATTTAGAGTTGCCACCTCCGGATTGGAAAGGGGTCGAATTTTAGATATTGGTTGCGGATCAGGCGATTTTTTGGCTTATGCCAAAACAAAAGGATGGGAAATACATGGCATCGAACCCAATTCGCAAGCAAAATCATTTTCAGAAAAGCGCCTAGAAATTAAACTAAGTGATCCAGACCAAATTACCGCAATCTCTGATTTTACCTTTGATGTGATTACTCTTTGGCATGTGTTGGAGCATGTGGAAGATTTGTCAGGACAGCTAATACAATTGAAAAGAATTCTGAAACCAGGCGGACGTCTTGTGATTGCACTGCCCAATCCGGATGCCCACGATGCTAAATATTATGGAAAATATTGGGCGGCTTTTGACGTTCCTAGACACCTTTATCATTTTCGATTCCAACATATTCGCCAGTTGCTGAACCTACACCAGTTTGGATTCCTGAAACGTGAACCTTTGAAGTGGGATGCCTTTTATATTTCACTACTAAGCGAAAGGTATAAAACAGGAAAACAACAACTACCAAAAGCAATTTTCCGAGGCCTTGTTTCAAATGTAAATGCTCGTAAAAGCCGTGAATTTTCCAGTAATATTTACCTTTTCTTTTCAGGAAAATAGCTGCGGTCTGCAATAGAAATGGATCATGCTATGAAATATAGAATAAGTTTATTGGGTGTATCTCTATTCATAGGTATTGTATTGTACGGTGGTTTCTATTTTAAATGGAATCAAAATTCCAATATTTCACGTGCTGCTGAAAACATGAGCGAAATCTTTAAGGCGCGCTCAATTGAAGCCGAGAAGGTTGCAAATAAATTCATAGAATATTGGAAAATAAACGAACAGGCAGTAGAACCACTTTTCAAAGAAAACAAATTCCAAGAGGGGAGCAATGGCTTTTCAATCCGACTTTATCAAAGAGATAAGCTTATTTATTGGAACAACCAAAAAGCCGTTCCCCGACTTCGTGAGGAAATGAAAACCGGAATTTATCATGAACCTTCTTCCGGTAATATCTATTACCTGATTCCTGTTAAAGAGTCTGAATTTTCCGTTGTCGTATCCGATCTGATTTTTGAGCAACATGCTTTCACCAATCGTTACATTCAATCCGGCTTTACCAATGCTTTTAGCCAATTTAGGGAAAACTATCTTCCGAGCTCCGTTGAGGAGGGCGAGGCAGTTATTTCTGATGTCACGGGAATCTCTGTGTTTGGATTGCGTAAGACCGACCACTTCCAAAAGGAATATGACGGGAGGTTTATGCTGTGGAACTCGTTTTTGATATTGCTCAATTTAAGCCTACTTTATGCCTTGATTTACTATGCATTAGATAAAAAAAAACCAGCTTTACCAATTATACAGCTCACTCTATTTGCCGCTAATATTCTTTTCGTTCTTCTTCTTTTACTATTCTTTGAACCACTACTTAATCAGCATTCAAACATCTTCACACTGAATGAGTTATGGATGCATTTTCCCGGATTGCACTTCTTTCACGGTGGTACAGGGCTGTATTTTCTGCACGGATTTCTTGCCTTTTGCATTGCATTGAATGCAAAGAGTAAATGCAAAACCGAATTCTATAAAATCGAAAACCATTCATCTGCGAAGGCTTTGATGATTTTGATGGCAATGCTCATCATCGCTTATGGACATTATTGGTTAGTTAATGCCATTGCCGGTCAAAGTACTGGGATTCTTCAAATCACGCGATTACACGAATTTGATTGGGAGGGCATGCTCGCTATTTTATATATCATTGGCTTGTCGTTAGTGGCGATATATCTTCTCGCCATTTCTTTTCAATTTTATCTTAGGGCAAAAATTGCAAAAGGTCAATCACTCGCAATGATGGTGGGAATTTTAGTGCTAACGCTTATTATCTTCTATAAAGGCGACGAAAACCTTCGATTTGTTGGAAGCTACTCGGCTTTGCTCTTGTTTTTTGTGATACTCATTCCGCTGATAGGGCAAGAGCATTACGACAAACAGAGGGTGTTTTTGTTTGTTTTAATTTTACTTATTTCAAGTCAACTTACCTATCTGCTTTATAAAGATAATAGGCGCAAAAGTGTTCAAAGCCTGGAGCTTGCTGCGCGACAACTTAGCTTTGAAAAGGACCCTTTATTTGAGTTTTTGTGGCGTTCGGTTAATACTAAACTTGTCGAAGATAAACATTTGCGTGAGATTTTAAGCACCAATAAGGGCTCCGACGATAACGAAATGGAATTGGAAATTGCCCGTTATATTGAACAAAGTTATTTTCCCGACTACTTTAAGAAGTTTGATATCTGGATATCCCTTTGCCGGCAGGAGAGTAGGCTGTTCATCCCTACACAGAACGATACCGTTGGCTGTCGTGATTATTTTAAATCGCTTGTCGAACAACATGGCAAACCGGCCGAAGCTCTTGGACTGTTCCTGCTTGAGGATCCTCGGCAGGGATTGTACTATCTGGCAGATGTGCCATTAACAATTCCGAATCTGGCCGACGGCAAAGAAACACCACATCTGCTTATTGAATTCTATCAAAAATTGGTTCCTAAAGGATTGGGGTATCTCGAGCTTCTGACAGATCAATTTTCGGGATTGCCAAAACAAGTGGGAGAATATTCAATCGCCATTTACCAAAATGGAGAATTGCTCTACAAAGTTGGAAAGCGCATGTTTCCAGCCAATTACGAATCACTTAATCCTGACGAAAGCACAACTTTCAATTCAAAATACCACCAAAGTTATGTGCATAAGGTGAACGATCAACGTATGCTGGTTGTCAGTCAGCCTAAGCCTTCGTGGAGTGTGGTGATGGCTCCTTTCTCGTTTTTCTTTCTTATTCTCCTTCTGCCGCTTTTAGGTCAGCTCATTGGATGGCAGTCTTTTTCTTTCAGCCACACTTTCCGGTTTAGACTGCAAACTCTTTTACTTGGCTCGTTACTCCTCTCGATTTTAATTCTCGGTAGTGGGTCAATATTCTATATCACAGAGGTTTACGACAAGAAAAATGACGCCTTTCTGTTTGAAAAGACACAATCAATCCTGATTGAATTGGAGAATAAAATTGGAAACAACGACTTTTCCAATCCTGAAACCCTGGCTTATTTTCAAGAACGACTCTCAAAGCTCTCTTTGGTGTTTTTTTCCGACATTAATATATATAACACAGAAGGACAGCTAATTACATCAAGCAGACACGATATTTACGAACATCATCTGCTTTCGGCACAAATGAATCCAGATGCGTATTATAGCATGAAATTCGGGCATGACCTCTATTACAAACAAAACGAAAATATCAGTGGTTTTGAATTTTTATCTTCTTATGTGCCGCTAACACAACAATCGGGCAAGTTGATCGCATTTGTTAATCTGCCCTATTTTGCCCGCGAAACTGAAATACAAAACGAACTGTCATCGCTGGTGATGACCTATATCAACCTATTTATTCTCATTGCCGGTCTGGCATTCATTCTCGTGTTGATGATTTCGCGTCCATTGCTTGAGCCATTGCAGATGATTCAGGATAAAATGCGAGGAATTCGTATCGGACATACAAACGAAAAAATTAGCTGGAAACGTCGCGATGAGATCGGACAATTGGTTCGTGAGTACAACAACCTGATAGACCAACTGGCGATTAGTGCCGAAAAGCTTGCAAAAAGCGAGCGCGAAAGTGCTTGGCGCGAAATGGCTCGGCAAATTGCTCATGAAATAAAAAACCCACTTACACCCATGCGCCTTAGTGTCCAATATTTACTCAAAGCCTGGAACGACAAGGATACTCAGATTGACGACAAGATCAAAATGACTTCGCAAACCATTATCAATCAAATAGATACCCTTTCTTCTATTGCAACAGCATTTTCCGATTTTGCCAGAATGCCGGAAAATAATACAGGCAAAGTGGAATTGATTTCGCTTCTGCGCGAGCTCATCGTTTTATTTGACAACCAGCAATCTATTGAATTTATATTAGAGACCGGTCTTTTGAGCGAAATTTATCTCTCGGCCGACCGATCCGGACTTCATCGGGTTTTCACAAACCTCATCAAAAATAGTATTCAGGCGATTGGTGAAAGATCGGACGGAAAAATCGAAATCGTTGTGGAGTCATTCAAGGGATTTTCGAAAATCATTGTTCGCGACAACGGCAAAGGAATGTTGCCTGATGAGGCAAAACGTGTATTTTCGCCCAATTTTACGACCAAAACCAGTGGGATGGGCATTGGTCTGGCAATGGTCTATAACCTAGTGAAAGCTTTTGGTGGAAATATTGATTTTGAAACCGAAACGGAAAAAGGAACAACATTTATTATTCAAATCCCACTATATCAAGACGATGTCGCGAAATCCGATTAAAAGCTTAGCCGGTCAGACCGTTGTTTATGGAATGGGAACCATCGTTCCAAGGCTGTTGAATTATCTGTTGGTTCCTGTTTATACGCGCATATTTCAAGACCAGGCGACATACGGACAAATCACTGAACTTTATGCTTATGTGGCTTTTTTGCTGGTTTTGCTCACCTATGGCATGGAAACAGCCTTTTTTCGGTTTGCACAGAAACATTCGCCTTCCCAGGTGTTTAACAATGCCACATCTTCGATACTTCTCACCACTGGTCTTTTCGTTTTGATTTCGGCTTTGTTTTACAATGAATTTGCATGCTGGCTTCATTACGACGGGAACAGCTCCTACATCCTGATAGTGGTGCTTATTGTGGCTTTCGATGCCGTTACGGCTATCCCGTTTGCCATGTTGCGCAAGCAAAATAGAGCCCGCAAATTTGCCATCGTCAGGTTGGTGAATGTAGGATTTACCCTGTTGTTGAATTTTCTGACCATCATCTGGTTTCCCGAATATTTTTTGAAACTTGGAAAGGAGTTGCTTGGACCCGAAACAGGCTTAGTTGTCTGGGTGTTTATATCCAATCTGTTGGCCAGTGCCCTTAGCCTTGCCATGCTTTCCGAAACCTTCCGCAGCTTCCGATTCACCATTTCCAAAGAGATACTTAAGCCAATGCTGCATTATGCCTGGCCCATCCTCATTATCGGACTGGCAGGAATGGTCAATGAAATGCTCGACAAAATCCTGCTCAAATATCTAATTCCTACCGAAAAACAGCCGATGGCGCAACTGGGAATCTATGGAGCCAATTATAAATTAGGCGTATTGATGACACTTTTTATCCAGATGTTTCGTTATGCTGCAGAGCCATTCTTCTTTGCAGAGGCCGAAAAGAAAAACGCCCCCGAACTCTTTGCCCGTGTCATGAATTATTTTGTGATTTCGGGGCTGATCATTTTTCTGGGAGTAACGCTCTTCATGGATGTTTTCAAACTTTTTATCGGGTCGGGCTATCGCGAAGGGCTTCATATTGTGCCCATTATCCTAATGGCCAACCTCTTCAACGGAATTTATTACAACCTTGCCATTTGGTATAAGCTTACCGACCGAACAGGCAGCGGTGCGCTCATCGCAGTGGGTGGGGCACTCATTACCATTGCCCTCAACTTTGCCCTCATTCCGCCATTTGGCTATTATGGTGCCGCATGGGCTCACCTCACTGTATATTTGTTGATGATGCTATGCTCGTTTTTCTGGGGCCAAAGAGTTTATTTTATCCCATACAACAGCTTCCGTATTCTCGCTTATTTTGCTTTAGCCTTGGCAGTTTATCATTTGTGCGGCATGCTGAAGGCTCAGCCAGTAACAATACGACTCATACTGAATGGTTTGGGACTGCTGTTGTTTTCGCTACTTGCCTTTTGGATTGAAGCCCGGCAGCACCGTCTATCAGCAAAAATGGAGAATGCCGGCCAATAAGCCTCAGCCAACCTTGATGACATAAACCGTTTATTTCGTTAATTTTGCGGCCGCCATCCACATATTTTATGAAGATAAAAATTGTCAATCACTCCGGCCTACCGCATCCGGCCTATGAAACACCCCATGCTGCCGGCATGGATGTTCGCGCCATGCTCGATGTTCCGCTCATTCTTCGCCCCATGCAACGGGCATTGGTCCCGACAGGTCTTCATATTGAGCTGCCTGTTGGCCTCGAAGCCCAAATCAGACCAAGAAGCGGTCTTGCTGCCAAACATGGCATCACCATCCTCAATAGCCCGGGAACCATTGATGCCGATTATCGCGGCGAGGTCAAGGTGATCATCATCAACCTTTCTGATAGCGATTTCGAAATTAAACATGGCGATCGCATTGCCCAAATGGTGATTGCCAGACACGAAAAAGCCGAATGGACGAGCGTGGGATCACTCTCAGAAACACAAAGAGGCGATGGTGGATTCGGACACACCGGAAAGCATTAAAAAATATCCAACAGAACAACCCCTATGAATATCATCATCCCAATGGCCGGAATGGGCAAACGCCTGCGCCCTCACACCCTCATCACACCCAAACCATTGTTGCCTATTGCCGGAAAACCTATCGTCAGACATTTGGTCGAAGATATCGTCAGAGTGATCAACCAACCTATTGAAAACATTGGTTTTGTGATTGGTGATTTCGGAAAAGAAGTCGAAACCCAATTGCTTGAAATTGCAGCATCGGTCGGGGCCAAAGGAAGCATTTTCTATCAGCGCGAAGCCCTTGGCACAGCTCATGCCATTTTGTGTGCAGAATCGCTGCTTACAGGCAAAACACTTGTAGCTTATGCCGATACCCTTTTTAGAGCCGACTTCAAACTGGATCACGAAAAGGAAGGCATTATCTGGGTGAGTCAGGTTGAAAATCCTCAGCAGTTTGGGGTGGTCAAACTCAATCCCGATGGCAGCATTGAGGGATTTTATGAAAAACCAAAAACCTTTGTGTCCGATCTGGCCATCATCGGCATTTATTATTTCCGCGATGGCGAATACCTTCGCCGTGAACTGCAATATCTTTTAGATCAGAATATTAAAACCGGCGGAGAATATGGAATAACCGACGGATTGCAAAATATGATGAAACAGGGAACCCGTTTTCACACCGGAAGCGTGGAAGCCTGGCTCGATTGTGGAAACAAAAATGCTGTTGTTGATACCAACCGACAGGTGCTGGCCTTTGCAGCTCAGGATGGTTTAGCCGACGAACTCATCAGTCCGGAAGCCGAGTTAGATGAAGCCATCATTATCGAACCTTGTTTCATCGCCTCAGGTGCGGTAATTACCAATTCTGTCATCGGACCCTATGTTTCGGTAGGTCGAAATGCAAAAATTAACCTGAGCATTATCCAAAACAGCATTCTTCACGACGAAGCAGAGGTGCAAGGCAAAATGCTTCAAAACAGCATGATCGGGCAATATGCCCAAATTTCCGGCCATTTCGACGAACTGAATGCCGGTGCTTTTGACGAAATCAACGATTGATGAATACCGTGTCCATATCTTCTTTGAAAACAATCACTTCCGGCAATGTCAGACGGCTTGCCATGGTGTCAATATTGCTTTGGCTGATATTTGCAGCCGGCTCGACCCCCGCTTATTGTCAGAAGCGCAACAAGGCTGCCAAATCCAAAGCATTGAACGACAGTATTCTGATCAGCCAAAAACGGACCAATGCAGCACTTTTTTCAGATGGACTGAAAGAAAAAATTGCCGGCAACAATCTTGCAGCAAAGCAAAAATTTGAAGCCGCACTTCAGGCCTGGCCCGATGATCCTGCTTCGATGTTTGAGTTGGCTGAGCTGGCAGCCAAAACCGGACAATTTGACCAAGCCATCGCCCTGATGAATAATGCTATCCCCTTAGATCATAAAAACAAGTGGTATCTCGAACGCCTGGCACAGCTCTACCGCATAACCGGCGATTTGAAAGCTTTTGTGAAAACTTACCGCGAACTTCTGAAACTACAACCCGATGATATTGAATACATTGGCGAACTCTCATCGGCACTGCTGCTATTAGGCGAAACCAACGAAGCCATTGATTTGCTCAATCAGATTGAAACGCAAACCGGGGTCAACGAAATGCTTTCGCAGCAAAAACAAGCCATCTACCTGAGCCAGGGGAAGCCCGATAAAGCCATTGATGAGATTAAAAAATTGTCGGATACTTTTCCGGGCGAGACACGTTATTTGACGATGTTAGCGGATTTGTACAAAAAAAATGGGCAAGCCGAAAAAGCTCTTGAAGTTTACGAAAGAATCGCCGGCAGCAATGCCGACGACCCTTATGCCCATATTGCCTTGGCCGAACATTTTCGCGAACTGGGACACGAAAACGAAGCTTTTGCCTCGCTTCTAAAAGCGTTCGAGGCGCCACAATTGGACGCCGAAAACAAACTTCAGATTCTTCAGCTTTGGTTTCAGGGCCGTGAAAACGACAGTACCATCAGCGATGCCGTGAAAAAAGCCGCTGAAGTGCTCATGCGCGTTCATACCGAAAGTCCAAGAGGCTTTCAGTTGATGGCCAATTATCAACTTCAGCACGGGCAATACGAAGAAGCAAGAAAAAACCTGCTCCTTCATTACGACAAAGAGAAATTCCGTTATGAAGTGGGTGAAACCTTGATGTATGCCGACTATTTTCTGCAGGATTTTGAAACATTGGTCAAACATGCCGACGATATTATCAAATATTTCCCCGAACAGCCTTTACCCTATTTATACAAAGGCATTGCGCTGTTTCAACTGAACCGCTACGATGAAGCACTGACGAGCTTTGAAACAGGAAGACGTTTTGTAGTCGGCAATAACCAGCTTCTTTTTGATTTTTACAGCAATATTGGCGACACACAACATCGCCTCAAAAATAACCGCGCTTCCGATGCTGCTTATGACAAAGCATTATCCATCTCGGGCGACAACGCTTTAGTGCTCAACAATTACGCATATTACCTGAGCCTGCGCAACGAAAACCTCGATAAAGCCAAAGAAATGTCGGAAAAGGCAGTAAACCTGCAACCCGATAATCCTTCTTACCTCGACACCTATGCCTGGGTGCTGTTTCGCAAGGCCGATTATTCCAATGCGCTCATCTGGATTGAGAAAGCCCTCGACAAATCACCCGAAAAAAACGGAACACTTATCGAGCATTATGGCGACATTCTTTATCATCTCGGCCGTGTGGATGAGGCAGTTAACCAATGGAAAATTGCTGCACAGCTTGAATCAGTATCGGATTCAATTCAGAAAAAAATCAAAAACCGGGCTTATTATGAATAGAATTTTGCCCCGAGGGATATGGCCAATTCTGGTTGTTTTATTTGCCTTGGCAACACTCAGTGCTTGCCACAGCCCCCGACGTATCCTCAAAACTCCGCTTCGGTCTGCCGACGAAAATTTCCTGCTCGGGAATATGGCCGGCGCCGAAATCAAATTTGATACATACAGCGCCAAGGCATCGGTAAGCCTCATCAACGAAAAAAGCAGAAAAACAGAACTCAAAGCCCAAATCAGAATCAAAAAAGACAGTCTCATCTGGATTTCATTCTCACCGCTTCTGGGTATTGAGGCTGCGCGATTGGTGCTTTCCACCGATAGTATTAAGTTCATCAACCGGTTAGACAAAACCTATTTTACTGGTGATTACGCCTTTATTCGTTCTTTTTTTGGAACGAATGTGGACTACGATATGGTCCAGGCATTGCTCACCGGAAACGATTTCAATCAATACGAAAACGAGAATTTCAGAGCCTCGGTTGACCGACAGGAATACCGCCTGACAGCAACCCACCGCATGAAAAAACGTCGTGAGGCACGACAAAAAGAAACCCCAACCGTATTGGTGCAAAGCATCTGGCTCAATCCCGAATCGTTCAAAATCGTACGGATTGACTTGCGCGAGTACAACGATGAGAACAAAAAACTCAGTGCGTTGTATGATGATTTTGTGACCGTAAACGGGCAGCGAATCCCTACGATGCTTTTCTTCGACCTTTGGAATGCAGGAAAAAAAACAAAAGTGAAAATTCAGGTTTCGAAAGCCGAGCTCGACGAAGAACAGCAATTCCCTTTCAAAATCCCTGAAAACTATGCGAAATTGAAATAATCCAGCCATGGAATTCCCCCGAAGCTTAGGTGTTTTAAGTTTAGCTTTTTTTGCAGCTTTGCTGTTTGGCACATCTCCTTGCCGGGCACAGAACATGAAGGCCGAGCTGGAAGAAACTATCCAAAAAATTGAAGCCGAAATCAATCTAACCAACCAGCTTTTGGAAGAAACTATAAAATCAAAAACATTGAGCCTCAATGAGATGACTATGCTTCAGCAAAGAATCCGCCAACGCGAAAACCTTATCTCAACCCTGCAACGACAAATTGTTTTGGCCGATAGCAAACTTCAACGTACCACTGCCGAACTGGGGAAAACCGAAAGCAACCTAGCCGGTTTGCGCAAAGAATATGCCCAAATGGTGAGATTTGCCAATAAAAACCGAAGCGGAATCAGCCAACTCATGTTCTTATTTGCCTCAGAAGGTTTTAATCAGGCCTACCGACGAATGAAATATCTGAAACAGTACAGCGCAATGCGTCAGGAGCAGATCAAAAAAATGACCCTTTCGCAGCAACAGCTCATTCAGCAGAAACAACAGCTCGAAACCGAAAAAACCGAAAAACAACACTTGCTCGACAATGAGCAAAAACAACGAACACTGCTGACCAACGAGCAAAAACAGGTGGATCAAGTGCTGGCACGTTTCAACCAGAAAGAAAAAAAACTTCAGGACGAGTTGCGGCAAAAGGAGCAGGAAGCTAAAAAACTTCAAAAACAGATTGAAGCAATCATTGCCGAAGAAATTAAAAAGGCAAACGTCAAAACAGCCGATGCCGCCCCCACAGCTAAGCCCGATAAGCTGATGAACCTCACGCCCGAAGAAAAACAACTCAGCACCCAGTTTACCCAAAACCGAAAACGACTTCCCTGGCCTGTTGAAAGGGGAATGATTACCGGAAAGTTTGGGACCCAGCCTCATCCTGTCCTTAAAAAAGTGGTTACCAACAACAATGGCATTGACATTACCTGTCCGGCCGGAGCCCGAACAAGGGCTGTGTTCGATGGCATTGTCATTAGCATTACCAAAATCACGCCCACAAACAATGCCGTCATCTTGCGACATGGCGACTTTTTTACCGTCTATTCAAACCTTGATCTGGTCAATGTGAAAAGAGGCGATCAGGTGAACATCAAGCAGGAAATAGGGCGTGTACACACGGATAAGATCGAGAAAAAAACCACCCTTCATTTCGAGATATGGCAGGGAACAAACCTGCTTAATCCAGAACTTTGGCTGGCCGACTGAGTTTTTCAAAATACTGAATGCAGCGATTGACCAACGCCAAAATATCCTCCATTTTTTCGGAATCAATCTTTTCAAAACGATCACGGGGCGAGTGATAATCGTCATGAAAACCTGTAAAAAACGTCAGGATTGGATAACCGGCATTCAGGAAGGGGCCATAGTCGCTGCCTGAATGTCCGCTAGCATCCCAGATATCGAGCATAAGTGGCCGTGGAAGGTGCTGATTTGCCTCGACGACAAAACGGTTTAAAAGGCTGTCGGCCGATTTCAGCCCCACACTCACTATACGCGCGGCGGTATCGGCGGCTTCGCTGCGCGATATCATATCCATATTGATGTATCCTACAACTGTGCTGTAATATTGATTCAAGCTGCCCACAAATGCACGACTTCCCAGAAGACCCTTTTCTTCGCCATCCCAGTTGGCAAAAATGAGGTCAACCGCAGGACGAATTCCACTTTCCTTCCATTTTTTGGCTAAAGCCAGCACACCCGAAGCTCCGGAAGCATTGTCATCGGCTCCAAAAAAGATGCTGTCGCCCCGCTGACCCAAGTGGTCGTAATGCCCTCCAATCACCACACAACGGCTGCTGTCGTTGCCTCTGATCAAGCCGATCACATTGTAACCCTCAAAGGTTTCTTGTTGTGAAACAGCTTCAAGGTGCACCCGCAATGGCTTAGGGTTTTTCCTTTTTTTTGCATTCGGCTCACAAATTCCTGCTGCCAGTTCTTTCCGGCTGCTGCCTGATAATCGTTCGGAACCTTGCTCACCGACAGCAAAAACAGGAATACATTTCGTTACACTATCCGAAGCAAGAAGATGTCGCCAATCGGGATAATTTTCCGGCACCTGACCATTGAGCGATTGAAACCATTCGATGGTGGACAAAGAATTGTCGTGTGCTTTAAGCAAAATCAGGGCGGATGCACCATAATGCATTGCATTACGTTTCTGTGCCTCCAAACCTTCGCCTTTTTGCCGCATTGGTTTTCCATAAAGCAGATAGATCATTCCTATGGTATCGGATTCACCAGGATAGCCTTCGAGTACCATCACGATTTTACCGTTGACCTCCAATCCCCTGAAATCGTTGTAAACACTGTCGGGACTAATCATTCCATAACCGGCAAACACTACATCGGCAGTTGCTGAAAAGCTTTTTTGGCAGGGGATAAGCGTGAAATCTTCCTCAAAACGGAACGTCATCGGATCAGAAGTTTTTTGAGCGGGAAGAAGTTCAAATTTAGCCTGCGAATACCGATACCGGATCACCTCGAATGGCTGAAAAAAATCATCTGACATCGGTTGGAGGCCAATCTGGCGTTGATATTCAGCTATGAAGTTACTGGCCATCCGTCCGCCATCCGTTCCCGTTTCGCGCCCCGTCATTCTGGCTGCCGACAAGGCTTTCAATTGGGGTACAAAATCAGACTTTTCAGGATCGCGAACCTGATTTTGAGCCGTAAGTGGCGCAATGAATCCCGCAAAAAGCAAAAATAAGCCCCAAATCACCCTACAAAACAACACTCTGCAGCTCATTTTGAAAATCATCTTTATTTCACCATTTTCCCGTTGGCCATCACCCGAAGGACATTGAAATCATCGTCAATAAGTACCAAGTCAGCATCATAACCTTTTCTGATATACCCCTTTCCTTCGAGTTTGAGGATGTCGGCGGGATTGGAGCTGGCCACCTGAAGTGCCGTTTCGAGCGGGATTTTCTCCGTCAGCACTGCATCTTTGATTTCACGAAGGATGGAGTCGGGGAGGCCCATTTCGAGTTTAATCAACTTTCCGGTTACCGGATCAAAACCGGGCAGTGAGCCACAAGCATCCGAAGTAAAGGTGATATGACCGATTGGAACGCCACTTTCGAGCAGTTGGCGGAGTGCTGCCGAGGGCTTAACTTCTTCGTCGGCATAATAAGGATAAGAGCTGGTGGTGATGTCAACATAGCCCTTTTTCCCATATTCTTTGGCGTCTTCAAAAATATAATAGTTTCTGTTGCAATGGGTTGGCACAAACTGTTTGTAATTCAATGCGCTATTTTCAACCACTTCGTGAATCGGGCGGAAGGGGTCGGTTGCATCGCCCAGATGAAGGTTGACAATGCCGGCTTTGCCGCCGATCATGCCGGACACCCGGGTATGCGCAGCTAATTTAGCCAGCTCGTTGGTGGTTGGAACCGATGAGCGGTGGTCGGAGATGGCAATTTCGCCCAAACCAACCACTTCTTCGATGAGTGCAATGTCGCGCTTGAAATCGCCGGTGATGCTGGGCGGCGGCACCTGATAGGCACCGGTGTACATCCAGGCCGACATTCCTTTGGCTTTCAGTTGTTTCACCTTCATCAACACACTGTCAACGCTGCGTGTGATGCCATCGGTACCCAAACAGCCGACCACGGTCGTTACACCTGCCTCCACCATCATCCAGACCTCAAGCTCGGGCATACGGCTGCCGGGACCGCCCTCGCCTCCGCCACCCGTTATATGAACGTGGGCATCAATCAAACCCGGAATGAGGCGCTGTCCGTTACAATCCACCACCTCCACCTCAAGGTCTGCGGGTGCCGAAATCTGGTCGTTGATGGCAATAATCGTTTTTCCGGCTATCAAGACATCTTTTTTTCCTTCGTAAAAAGGAGAAAAAAGTTGAGCATTTTTAAAAAGGGTAATCATAAGCCAAAAAGGATATTTTGCCCGAAAATAGAGTTTTTTAGAGCTTATCCGAAAAAACTCTATTTTCGCCATAACTTTTGACTGCACGATGAAAAAAGGCATTATCCTTCTGATATTTTTAATGACTTTTGCCTCAACAGGCTACTCACAACGTGGAAGAATGTTGCTTGTTGGCGGCGGAGGCGAAAAAAACAATGTCAACGGATGGAGTGTGCCGGCCTACAAATGGGCGGTTCAGGGTAAGAGGGTAGCCGTCGTTGGCAGCTCCACCGGATCGCTGGCGCCTTACCTGAAA
>JBDHYV010000005.1:0-28622 GCA_039811545.1 Bacteroidales bacterium
CAACTACCCCATCGCCTACAAAACTGTTTAACAAACCAATGCCGGACCGGTTAACGTCAGGGTGATAGATCCACTTAACGTTAAAGAAGCCGAATACGAACTTTGGATGGATCCTTTCTTCTCACAGCGACTCTATAAAGTGACCGAAGATGCTGCTATCACCGGCGATACGGCCAGCAAAATGGTGTCGAACTGGTATCTGAAAGATTTATCTACAAACGAAGTTTTCAGGTCAGACACGACTATCGTCACCCCAACAGAAAAATTATTCCTTGAAAGAGGTATCTCGGTAAGTATTTCCCAACCTTATTTCCCGGGCATCTACCGTATTGGAAGCAACAACGACAACGAACCTATCTCGGCTGTTTTGGCTACCAACAACGGATTCCTCTTATCCACCGTTACTTATGCCGATAGCTCAAGAGCCTACCTGACCGGTATTGCCGACAGCGATCAGCCGCCATCATCACCACTCAACTGGATCCGTTCCGGAAAATACAAAGACCAGGAAAACTCATTGAACGATGACTGGGGTATGTCTTCCAGCCCATTACGTCCTTGGGATCCCGACGAATCGTATGAAAAGATTGCCGGAAGAACCTGGGCTCCTTATGCCCTCACTTCCTATGGCAACAACACGGGCGAAAGCGGACAATCGGGTGTTGGCCCGGCTTACAGCTCACTTTCCAAGACTCAGCGCAGCATGAACACTATCTCCAGCATTGATATCGTTCTCACTCCTGACAAGTCGAAATGGACCCGCAGCCCTGTGCTTGAAATGGGTATGGACTCGCTCCTGACTCAGGGTAGAGCCAAACGTTTTGCCCTTCGTAAGTCCCCATCGGTAGACAAAGATGGGAAGCCTGCAAGTTCGATGAACATGCCGTCAAGCGAAAATCCCAACGACCCAAATTATATCGGCAGCTACGGCATGGGTTGGTTCCCGGGCTATGCTATCAACGTGGAAACGGGCGAACGACTGAACATCATGTTCGGCGAAGATTCCTATCTCTCGGCACAGAACGGACGCGATATGCTCTTCAACCCGACGCCACGCAACCTCGACCTGCCACAGGAACTCGATCCAAACATCTTCTCGCAGACCAGTTTCTCGACACTATTCGGCGGAAAACATTATGTCTATATCATGAGGCACGACTACAATAAGTTCGAACAGTTTGGCTATGTGTTTGAATACAACTCGCCAGCATACGATGGCGGACGGTACGCATTCAATATGCTTGATTCGCTGTTCAAGAGTTCAAACTTTATGCCCATTCACAGCCAGAACTTCTTCTCACAGATCATGTATGTGGGTATGCCAATGCCGATAAAAGGTCAGCAATGGCTCTCAAACGATGTTACTATTCGTATCCGAGTTGCCCGCCCTTATGCCCGCTATCACAGCCTTCTGCCTTTGGATGCTGCATATCAGAACGAATTGGTCAACGATGGCTATCCGAAATACAGCTTCTCGCTGAAAGGACTCGCCACCAAACTGCGCGACAAAGACAAAATCCAGAGTGACCTTGATCTGATCACTGTAGTGCCCAATCCGTATTACGCTTTTTCGAAATACGAACACAACGCCCTCGACAACAGGGTGAAGATTACAAACCTGCCTAGAACCTGCGTTATCACCATCTATGACCTTAGCGGAACAAAGATCAGACAGTTCAAGAAAGACGAAATTAAAACGTCTATTGACTGGGATTTGAAAAACTTTGCCGGGGTTCCGATAGCCAGCGGGGTTTATGTGATCCATATCAAATCAGACGACGGTGAACGCATCGTTAAATGGTTTGGAACTATGCGACCAATGGACCTGAACACATTCTAAACCAAAATATTGCGAACAATAACACCATAAGAATATGAGCACTTTATATAGATACTGCATCGCAATTAGCCTGGTTTTTGCCCTTGTTCCGGCAACTTTACAGGCAGGTAACAAAGACAGGTCGGGTCAGGCCGGGGCAGCCCAGTTGCTTATCAACCCTTGGGCGCGCAGCTCAGGATGGGGCAATGCCGGTATGTCGAACATCCGCGGACTCGAATCCATCTGGAGTAATGTGGGAGGAATGGCCTTCACACAGAAGACTGACATTAACTTCAGCCATACCAACTGGCTTAAAGGTTCGGATATCAACCTTATTTCTTTTGGCTTTGCCCAACGGGTTGGCGAATCGGGAGTGCTTGGCCTGTCGGTCATGTCTATGAACTTTGGCGACATCCCCATCACCACGCCGGAATATCCCGATGGCGGTCTTGGAACCTTCTCGCCCAGCCTGATGAACCTCGGACTGGCTTATGCCAAGAGCTTCTCCAACAGCATCCATGCCGGATTTGTGCTGAAGATCATCTCCGAAAGCATCTCCGACTTGAGCGCTCAGGGTGTGGCTATTGACGCCGGTATTCAGTACATCACGGGAGCCAGCGACAATATCCATTTCGGAATCACCCTCAAGAACATCGGGCCTACCATGAAGTTCTCGGGCGACGGCCTCTCAATCCGCGTCTTTATCCCCGGACACGAATCGCAGTTCACCCTCGAACAGCGTGTTGAAGCTTTCGAGCTTCCAACACAGCTCGTCATTGGTACAGCATACGACTTCATTTTTGAGAAAGATATGCGCCTCACCTTAGCCGGTAACTTCACCTCGAACTCCTTCACCAAAGACCAGATTACTGCCGGAGCCGAATTCAGCCTGAAAGATTATGTTCAGCTTAGGGCCGGCTATACCTACGAAGAAGGAATCTGGGACAACATCAATACCAGTCTGCGAAGCAACCTGAGTAGAGGCCCAAGCGCCGGTATTACCGTTCAGGTACCCATGAACAAGGAAAAAGGATCAGCCTTTGCCATTGACTATTCGTTCAGAGCAACGGATCACGTGAGCGGAACCCATTCCATCGGCGCAAAGATTAGCTTCTAATTTCGCCGGAAGGAATTATTACGTATTTTTGTAAAAAAAAAGGCCCTTACTCTGTTAAGGGTCTTTTTTACTTCATAATGACAAAACTAATTCACTATGTCCGAAATAAAATATTTCACCGAGGAAGGTCTGAAACGCTTAAAAGATGAACTCGAAGATCTTATCTCCAAAGAACGCCCCCGAATCTCGCAAATGATCGCCGAAGCCCGCGATAAGGGCGACCTGTCGGAAAATGCAGAATATGATGCTGCAAAAGAAGCACAGGGAATGCTTGAACTGAAAATAAGCCAGTTGCAAGACCTGCTAATGAGTGCCCGAATTCTCGATGAATCGAAAATTGACACCTCGAAAGTGTTGCTGCTCTCAAAAGTGAAAATCAAAAACTTGAAAAGCAACGCAACATTGAACTATACTATCGTACCTGAAAAAGAAGCCGATTTGAAACAAAACAGAATCTCGGTCAACTCCCCTATCGCAAAAGGGCTGTTGGGAAAGACCGTTGGCGACAAAGTGGACATCATCGTGCCCGCCGGTAAATTAACCCTCGAAATTCTTGAAATTTCACGATAACACACCTAACTCATGTCCACAATATTTTCACGTATCGTTAAAGGAGAAATCCCATCCTATAAAATTGCTGAAGACGAACGATTTTATGCCTTCATGGACATCAATCCTCTGGCAAAAGGTCACACTTTGGTCATCCCGAAAAACGAAACAGATTATATCTTCGATATTCCGGCTAATGACCTTGGCGATATGATGATTTTTGCCGGCAAGATTGCCAAAGCCATTCGGAGTGTGGTGCCCTGCAAGCGTATCGGCCTCACGGTAATCGGTCTCGAAGTGCCACACGCTCACATCCACCTCATTCCCATCAACACCATCTACGACATGGATTTTAGCAAACCCAAAATAAAACTACAGCCTGAAGAATTTGAAGAAATTAGGACGGCCATAGTGGCTGCTCTCGGATAAAAAAAGGCTGCGGAATGATCCGCAGCCTTTTTTTTTGAGTACACCTCTATGTTTTAGTCAATCATCACAACTAAATAGCGCGAGGCACTCCAGAAATCATCGGGATGAATAATCTTCAGGCTGTCAACCGTTTTCTCGCCCGTAAACTGGTAGCTAGCTGCCGGATGGATAGTGAGCAGGCGCGCCTTACGACTGAAAACAGGCAAAGCCTTCAAATCGCGCATATCGGCTAAGGTGAAGAGAGACTTATCAAAATTCTCACTCACCTTGCGGCTTTTACCAAGGCCGATAAACCCACCTTCCTTAGTTACAATTTTCTGTTCTTCAAGATGCTTCTTAGTGCCAACGATATACCAGACCGTATTCTTCTCCACAATTTGATGTTCAATTACAGCTTCCTTCTCCACGTTCAGGTTTTCCATATCGGCAAGATTTTTCTCGAGATAGCGAATCACTAATTGTTTTTCGCTCAAGTCCTTTTTCAACTGGCTTATCTCGGTATCTTTTGCTTCTATTTGGCCGTTAAGGCTAGCTATCATCTGTTCGAGCTCGGCCCGTTTCTTGCCTGCACCACTCAGTTGTTTTCTTAAATCGGAAATAATCTGTTTGTTTTTCAACAGCAACTGGTAGATAGCATCAATGTCGCGGTTTATCTCTTCTTCTTTCGACTTACGCAATTCCGGGTCGGTCTCCGAGATTTGGGTAATCAGGTTTTCCTTCATCTTAATCTCGTCTAAGTTGCGCTGGATTGCATTGAACGCCTTGACATACGACATGGTCAGCGTGTCCTTTTCAGTACCACGGTTTTCGAGGCTGTCGGCATAAGCCTGAAGGCGTGCAATCTCTTTCTTGTATTCGCCAGTACACGAGCTGAGCAGAAACAGCACCGTTACCATCATCAGTTGAATCGTTTTTTTCATAATAATATCAGTTTTATGCTGCAAAAATACGAAGCCTCAGGGGGAAATTCGCATTTTGAATCAAAAGTTTTTGTTGCCAGCTCTTTAAATGCACTGTCAGCTCCGAATTCCGGGCATAGCATCAGCCTGTTTTGCTTATTTTTGCCGGAAATTACCATGATGAGGCAGTCGTTTTTTCGTTACTTCGGCTTTTTTTCTATATTATTCTGGCTGGCTTTAGGTCAATGGGGATGCAACGATGCCATTGAACCTACCACAGTAGCACCTCAGCCATCGGTTTTAACTTATTGGAATCAGCACGACTCGGCCTATTACACCGGCAAAGAGTCATGTCGCGACTGCCATTACAACAACTATCTCACCTATCATCAAACGGGTATGGGCAAGTCGTTTGGTCGTGCCAACCCACAGAAAAGTGCCTCGATCATCGGCCCCGACTCAGTGATCTATAATCCTTACCGCAATTTTTGGTATCAGCCTTTCTGGAAAGATACAGTGCTCATGGTCAAGGAGTTTCGTCTCGAAGGCAAAGACACGGTTTATCAGCGCATCGAGAAGGTGGATTATATCGTGGGGTCTGGACATCATACGAACTCACACATCTTCACCGTCAACGGCTATGCCTATCAGATTCCGTTCACCTTTTATACTCAGCAGCAGCGCTTTGATCTTCCTCCGGTTTTCGAGGGCACTGCCAACACACGCTTTTCGCGCTATCTCGGCCTTGAATGTATCTCGTGCCACAACGGACTGCCTACCCTTGTGCTTGGTTCACAAAACAAATACAGCCATATCCCGCTGGGCATTGACTGCGAGCGATGCCACGGACCGGGCTCGGTTCATGTTAACCTGACCAAACGCGGTGTGATGATGGACACAGCCGTCGGACCCGACTTAGGCATCGTAAACCCGATACGTCTGCCAAAAAATCTTCAAAACGACATCTGCTCACGCTGCCACCTGCAGGGAACTATGGTGCTGAAAAACGGGAAAAGTTTTTACGACTTTCGGCCGGGGTTGCCGCTGACGGATTTCATGGATGTGTTTATGCCGGTTTACGAAGGTGGGACACCAACCTTGATCATGGCTTCGCATTTCGAACGCATGGCCGAAAGTGCCTGCTACAAAAAAACCAATGGCGACCTCTCGTGCATACAATGTCATAACCCCCATCTCGCCGTTCAGCAAACCGACCCTAAAAGATACAACAAGGTTTGCACCGACTGTCATAACCGCCCCAAAGAAATCCATTCGGCTGAAACAGCTTCCCGCCCCGATCTGGTTAATTGCGTGGATTGCCATCTGATTAAACGCGACAGCCGCGACATCCCTCACGTGCTGATTACCGACCATAAAATCAGTCTCCCCGACCCAAAAACACCCAAGCCACAAGTGTTCAAAGGATTGGTGGCGGTGAACAACCGTAAAACTGACCGCTTCACAATGGGACGCGGATATCTGCGCGAATATGAGACTTTTGAGCCCAACCCCATCTACCTCGACTCCGCAGCAGCTTACCTTTTGCCGGTAACGAAAAAGACCGACAAAATCCATTTCAAAGAATTTGTCCATTATTTTTTCCTCACAAAAAACCATCGTGCAATTCGTAAACTTGTAGAAAGTAATAACATAGACAAGATACTCAACGAATGGCTTGTGGTACAGGATTACGAGAACGATGACGCCTGGGCGGCTTATCGCATCGGCCAGGCTTTTGAATCTGACGGATATTTGGAGACGGCTCTGCGGTTCTTTCATAAGGCGGCAGCATTAGCTCCTTTCCATCTTGAGATGTTGAACAAGTTAGGCAGTTCCTTAGTGCTTGCCGACAGCTTGCCACAAGCTCGAAAACTCTTTGCCCGCGTCATCACCGAATATCCGCGAAACGAAAGAGCTTGGGTGAACAATGGCTTCTGTGAATTGCAGTTGGGAAATATAGCCTCGGCACAGAAATCGTTCGAGATGGCGCTCTCGCTCAACCCCGACAATGTGCAGGCATTGGTCAACCTTGCCGGTTTGCACCGTGCCGCAGGCCGGCACGATAAGGCGGTTGTCTATTTGCAAAGGGCCATCCGGCTCGAACCTCAGGATGAACAGGTGGTAAACCTCAGGAAAGCACTCAGGATTTAAAGGCCGTCGCCAATAGGAATGAGCCTTTCTATGGGAAGAAGCTGCCTCATGGCTGCTTCGTCTTCTGTAAACACAAGGCTGTAGCCCCCGCCTCCCGAGCCGCAAAGCTTCATCAGGAAGCGGCCCTCTTTCAGGCCGGCGTCCCAAAAAGATTCCAAACCTGCCGGTATCATCGCGCTAAGATGTTGTCGCTCAAAATGCGAGAGCTTCACTAAATGCGATGACAGCAATGCAGAATCTCCGGCCAAAAATTGTTCGATGGCACCATTCACGGCAGGAATCCAATCGTTTTTCACCTTCCTGAAAAAAGAATAATCCTGCATCCGCCGTTGGAAATACTGCACCAAAGGTCCTGTCAGGCCGGCGCGGCCACTGTCGAAAAGAAACACTTTCCACCCTTCGGGTGTATGGGCGTCGCCGGGCAGACTCAGATGTTGCTGTCCGTCAATGAGTACCGGTTGGCGTAGCAGGCAGCACAATGGATCAATGCCGGAGCTGTTTCCGTGAAAATAATTCTCAAGCAGGCCAAGCTGCGTTTTGAGCTGCAATAGGTTATCAAGACGTTCAACAGCAAACGACTCATACAGGGCTGCCACCACCAAACCCGAACTACCCACGCCATAGCCCACCGGAATGTCGGCATCTAACCACCAGCCTTGTTCAAGGGCTTGGTGCATGGCATTGAGACGGAGCAAAGCGGCAGTTTTGGCGTTACCCGACAAATTTCGGCAATATTTAACGAGCTCATCTCTGAGAAAAGCCTGTCGCGGATGTTTAACGGCTTCCCGGCTCCATTGTCCTGAAAAACGCTTCAGCGGTATCACTAAGGCTTTGGAGCCAAGGATAACCGAATACTCGCCAAAGAGCATCACCTTGCCATAAAATGGGCCACTTTCTGTCGTTACCATAAAGCGGTCAGTATCGGAAAGGGCCGTCCCCCACATGATCATCAATCCAGCGACCGCCCTCGCAGTAGGGCAACAGTTCGGTGTGGATAAACTCCTGCACTTGCGTTCGCACTTCATCGGGATACAGCAAATGTACATTCGGCCCGGCATCTAAGGTAAAACAGAGTGGCAGTTGGCTTTCGTACCTGAATTGTCGCAGTTTTTCTATGATTTGAAGGGTTTCGGGTTTCATAAGGACAAACGAAGGAGTGGAGGCCATCATCAAGGCGTGAAGCTGGAGTGCTTCGGATTCAACAAGTTGAACAAAGTCTTCCAGGTTGCCACTCCGCAGTATGCCCAGCAATCTCGCTGTGTTGACTCGCGCTTGTGCATAACGCGCCGAGGCAAATGGGTTGCCCTCCATCAAGGCATGGCCGGCACGGCTCGAAACGGTTTTCACCCCGCTGTGAACAATCAGTATGCTGTCGCGATAGGTGCGAAATACCGGATGAAGGTCGGTCAGTGCAACGGCCGTTTCCTGACTACTACCTTCCATCTCTTGACATTCGCCCCAGAGCGAAACGTAAGGGAAAAGACTTCTGGCAGCACTGCCCGAGGCCTGTCGCGCGAGCCATGAGGCTTTCCGGAAAAATGCCTCTTCATCGGGGGTTTGTCCGCTCAGGCGAGCTTCCATATCAAGCAAGCAAAGCACGAAGGCACTCATAGACGATGCCGAGGAGGCAATGCCCGATGAATGTGGGAAACTGTTGCTGCTCTCCACTTCAAGGTCGAACGCAGCGAGAAAAGGGAACACCTCTGCCTGTTTCTCCAAATATTTCTTCATCTTTTCGGCAAAAGCCGGTTCCTCTTTCCCGTGAAACCGAAAAAACATCCGGCCTGTTTTTCCCTCTGCCGGTCTCCACGACAGCCGTGTACGGGTGTATGCCTCGGCAAGTGTCAGGCTCACCGATGGGTTGTTGGGCAACTGATGACCATGCTTGCCCCAGTATTTCACCAAAGCAATGTTCGATGGGCTTTGCCATGCTGCCGTGCCCGACAGTGCAGCCGCCTTCTCAAGCTTCAAGGCCTGACTGACATAAAATGTTTTCAGCATCGCACTCTGTTTTACCGGATAATATCGTGATAGGGGAATATCAACTTTAAGCCACAGTCGGCAAAATACCGCCGTAGATACCCCTCGCCCTGATCGCTCATGGCAAGCATAAAATCGCCACCCCAGGCACCTAAGTTTTTTAGATGTCCATTGAAGTTGGGAAATCTTTCTTTCAGCGGTTTAACTCCTATAAGTCTGGATATCAACTGTTCGTGCTCGTCCATCAACGTACAAAAAGTTGCATACGACTCAGTCCGGGCGGCTTCTTCACTGATTTGACTTATTCGACCAACCTCATCCGAAAGGGAGCTGTTTTCATACCGGTGCGTGAAGTTACGGACATCCTGCAGGCTGTCCTTTTTCTGTCCGCGGTAAACAAAAAACAGTTGTTCGGCAAATGGTGGTTTGAAGCCGGCCCGAACCACCGTTGGACGAAGAGTTTTGGTTTCATAGAAAATAGGTGATGAAGCCGAAGCACAGGCCAGGTCGTAGCCCGAACCGCCAATGGAAAATCGCAGCAGCTCATAAGGATCAACTCCTGCCCATTTAGCCAGATTGGCGATGAGGGTCGAGCTGGTTCCAAAACCCCATTCCGGCTCAAAATCGAGGCGGGTTTTCACCTCCCACGATAAGGAGCCATCGAAAAGATGCGGGTTCATCTGCTGGAGTGTCAGCAAAATCACATGCAGCTTCGAGGCTGCCTGAGGATGGTTAGCATAGATGATGTCGAGGCTGGGCAGCTCGAAAAGAATCTTCATCCAAGGTGCCGTGGGTGCAAAAGCCTGCCAGTTGAGCAAAGCATGGCCATAGGCTTCCTCGCCGCTCACCCTGAGTGTCTGCTGTAGCTTCAACGGCAGCGCCAACGCTTTGGCCCCTTTGAGCACAAGGTATTCGCCCGTCAGCAACAGTTTCCCATTGGAAGCAAAAGTTTGCGCTGAAAAAACGGTCATTTCCTTAAAGAAGCAATATATTGGCCAACACTTGCAAACGACACCTTCTGATCTTTGAAATGCTCGGTAGCTGCCGTTTTCTCGTTGTCGTTGGCCTTGAAATGGTTGAGAATGTTAAAAAGATGCATCTTCATGTGACCGGCTTGTATCCCTTTTGTTGTCAGCGATTTGACGGCCGAGAAATTGTTGGCTAATCCCATTGCTGAGGCAATCATCATCAGTTCGGTGGCACTGGGATTGCCTAAAAGTTCGAGCGACTGTTTGGCTAAGGGGTGCAGGCTGGTGAGGCCGCCCACAGTACCAAGAGACATAGGCACTTCGAGGATGAACCGGAAGATGTCGTCCTCGATTTCTACACGCGAAAGACTTTGGTAACGTCCGTTGCGCGAGGCATACGCATGGCCGGCCGCTTCAATGGCCCTGAAATCGTTGCCCGTGGCGATGGCTACTGCATCAATGCCGTTATAAATGCCTTTGTTGTGCGTCGTAGCACGGTAAACATCCACGTGGGCAATGCGCACGGCCTTCTCGAACTTGCGCGCAAAAGCTTCTCCATCAAGGGCTTCATCAATATGATCCAACCGGTTGAATGGACATTCTACCCAGGTCTTCACAACACATTCGGGGGTATAGTTCGACAGAATGGCCATAATGATCTCAAGCTGTTGTTGTTGTTCGGGCAGGTGAATCTGTCCGGCCATATATTGCCTGAGGCTCTGCCCAAACTCTTCGAGCACCGAATTGATGAAATTGGCACCCATGGAATCTTTGGTTTCAAAAGTTACCAAAAGTTGGTAATAGTCTTCGATTTCATGTGTCAGACTAATGAGTTCGATGTCGAGGATACCACCGCCGCGCTTCTCCATATTGGCAGTAATGGGCTTAACAGCATCCACAAGCACGGTGCGTATCTCGGGCATCATGGTCCGCAGCATTGTCTCGGAACCGCTCCAGCTAAAATGTACTTGACCTACCTTTTTTGTGCTGACAATCTCGGAATGATATCCGCCACGCTCACTCCAGAATTTTGACGCAGCCGAGGCTGCTGCCACTACCGAACTCTCTTCAATCACCATCGGCACCAAGTAAGTGCGACCATTGATCACCACATTGGGGGCAATGCCATAAGGGATATAGAAATTGGTGATGGTATTCTCGCTAAACTCATCGAAAAGTTTCTGCTGCCGCTCATCGGTATGCCAAAAACTCTTGAGAAGACTGACTACTTCGCCCGGATTCTCAAAATATTCGGCAACCAGTTTAAGTTTTTCTTCTTTCAGAAGCTTGGAAAACCCACTGATGATGATATCCCTTTTTCGTCTCATGATTGGTGTTGTAACGCACTTTTCATTCTGAAGATTGTTCGCTGCGACAAATTAACGCAATAATTATCAATCTGTCAACCTGTCTTGTGGTTTATTCTTCCGGTCGTCAAACAATTCCAGTGCAATGCGATGAAGTTTCTATGCACAAAAGCCATTTTTTAACGGTTTAAAACATGTCTTCGCGCTCCTCAAAGGGTTTGCACGATGGAATCCGGGATAATCCGGAAGAGTGCTCTGGCCCAAGGGAAGTGCTGTTTCAAAGCTTTATATGCTTCGCCTTCCGACTCCATCTCCATCTTTGCATGGATCAGAAAACCAGTGCCTTTGGAATGAAAACCCTGCACCTCGCGGCTTCCAAGGGTGATCACCACTTTGTTGCTGTAACGCAGGTTGTCTTCGGTGGCGCGCATACCGCCTACCGGACCGGTCAGATGGCCATCATCGGTGATGTGCAGATAACTGTTCCAGGTGTTGGCAATATGGATGGCACCTTGACTGTCGAGGGTGGCAATGGCCACCACTCCTTCGTGTTGCAAAACTTCAATGAGTTTATCGGGGATCATGGTTTTGAGATTTATTTTTTCCATTCAAAAATAAGGATTTTCGGCCAGTATGGGTAAAATCGGATCAGGGAACGGTTGAAGGATAGACGGGAATTTGTACTTTTGTCCTCCTGAAAACGCCCCATGAACAACAACGACATCTTCCGGCGGATACGCTACATCTTCGATTTCAACGACGACAGCATGATGGAGCTTTTTGCCCTTGGCGGCAGGCCCGCTTCCCGTGCCGAAATCAGCGACTGGCTCAAACGTGACGACGACCCGGCTTTTCAGCCCATCCACGACAAGCTGCTGGCCACTTTCCTCAACGGCCTCATCGTAAAAAACAGAGGTAAGAAAGACGAGGCACCTTTGGTTGCCGAAGAACGAATTAACAACAACATCGTTTTCCGTAAGTTGCGCATCGCCATCAATATGCGCGACGACGACATCCTTTTCACCCTCAATAAAGCCGGCTTCGCCCTCAGCCGACACGAACTCAGTGCCTTCTTCCGAAATCCACAACAAAGCCAGTACCGTCCCTGCAATGATCAAATCATGCGCAACTTCCTTCATGGCCTTCAAATGATCCATCGGCCTAGTCTTTAGTGATGAGTGATGTGAGGATAAAGGGCTGACATCTACTAGCTTTGAATGTAAAGAAAAATTGTTTCCAATGACATGTGCTGACAATTAGATAGTTATCTGGCAGTCTTCCAATACAAGCTAACAGCAAAACAAATTCTCGAATTTTCAAATCAACAGCTCCAAAGCACGGCCATCTCCTCGCTTCTCGTGCAATAAAAAAACGCAGCGTTTCCACTGCGTTCCTTTATTATTGGTCTCACCGATTACATCATTCCCGGCATTCCGCCACCCATTGGCGGCATTGCAGGAGCTTCTTTCGGGTCTTTATGTTCAACCAAGACACACTCGGTAGTTAGAAGCATACCGGCGATAGAGGCGGCATTTTCTAAGGCAACGCGGGCTACCTTCGTTGGGTCAATCACGCCGGCTTCGTAAAGGTTTTCATAAACTTCGGTACGGGCGTTGAAGCCAAAGTCATCTTTTCCTTCTTTCACCTTGTTGACGATGACCGAGCCTTCCAAGCCGGCATTTTCAACGATCTGACGCAGAGGCTCTTCCAAAGCGCGTTTGATAATGCCGATACCGGTGGTTTCGTCTTCATTATCACCTTTCAGGTCGGCGATAGAGTTGATGGCGCGGATGAAGGCCACACCGCCGCCGGGGATGATGCCTTCTTCGATGGCAGCACGGGTAGCAGCCAATGCATCGTCAAAGCGGTCTTTCTTTTCTTTCATTTCCACCTCGCTCACAGCGCCAACATAGATGACGGCAACGCCTCCGGCCAGCTTGGCCAAACGTTCCTGCAGCTTCTCTTTGTCATAATCAGAAGTTGTTACTTCAATCTGCTTTTTAATCTGAGCTACGCGCGCAGCGATGCTTTCTTTATCGCCCTGACCACTGACGATGGTCGTGTTTTCTTTGTCAATAGACACTTTGTCAGCCGTTCCGAGCATATCGAGGGTGGCATCTTCTAAGCGATAGCCTTTTTCTTCGCTGATAACCACGCCGCCGGTGAGGATGGCAATGTCTTCGAGCATTTCTTTTCTACGGTCGCCAAAACCGGGAGCTTTCACGGCAGCTACCTTGAGCGATCCGCGCAGACGGTTCACAACCAAGGTGGCAAGTGCTTCGCTTTCAACGTCTTCGGCAATCATGATGAGCGGGCGTCCGGTCTGGAGCGACTTCTCAAGGACGGGAAGCAGATCTTTCATCACCGAGATTTTCTTGTCGTAAATCAGGATGAAAGGATTCTCGTAAACAGCTTCCATTTTCTCGGCATTGGTTACGAAATAGGGCGAGATATAGCCGCGGTCGAACTGCATACCTTCTACCACGTCCACATAGGTTTCGATGCCTTTGGCTTCTTCCACCGTGATGACGCCTTCTTTCTTCACCTTGCTCATAGCTTCGGCGATAAGGGCTCCGATGGTGGGGTCGTTATTGGCCGAGATAGAGGCCACCTGTTTGATCTTTTCGTTGCTGTCGCCTACCTGTTTGGTCTGTGCATGTAGTGCTTCAACCACTTTGGCAACGGCTTTGTCAATACCCCTCTTCAGATCCATGGGGTTGGCACCGGCTGTTACGTTTTTCAGTCCTGTGGTGATGATGGACTGTGCCAAAACAGTGGCCGTTGTGGTGCCATCACCGGCAATATCATTGGTTTTTGAGGCTACTTCTTTCACCATCTGTGCGCCCATGTTTTCAACCGGGTCTTTAAGTTCCACTTCTTTGGCCACGGTAACGCCGTCTTTGGTGATTTGGGGTGCACCATACGATTTTTCGATGATCACGTTGCGGCCTTTGGGTCCAAGGGTGATTTTTACTGCATTGCTCAGGGTGTCCACGCCCTTTTTCAATTGGTCGCGGGCTTCGAGATTAAAAAAGATGTCTTTTGCCATGTGTTTATTTTTTTAAGATGAATTATTCTTTTTTTTTAGAGTATCAGATTACTGCGATAATGTCGGATTCGCGCATGATGAGGTAGGTTGCCCCATCCATCACGTATTCGGTGCCCGCATATTTTCCATAAATCACTACGTCACCTTCCTTCAGTGTCAGAGGAGCGTCTTTTGTGCCGGGTCCAACAGCCACCACAGTGCCTTTCTGGGGTTTCTCTTTGGCGGTATCCGGAATGATAATGCCGCTTGCCGTCTTCTGCTCTGCCTGTGCCGGCTCAATCACAACGCGGTCGGCTAAGGGTTTGATGTTTATTTTTCCCATAAATTTTTGAATGATTAAAGTTGTACAACAAAATTGTTTCGTGCTTTCTTGCCCGACAAATTCTGTTCCAAAGTGAATAAATAAAAAAATGTCAGAATGAGGTGACATTCTGACATTTTTATCATGTCTTCGCCGTCAGGCAGGCTTATTCTTCATCCTGACCCTGTGCCGGTGGGGCCTGAAAGTCAACCGGTGCTGTCTTTTCGATTTGCTCGCGCAGCTCGGTATCTACTTTATGGGCATCGCCCGTGTATTTAGGGATGGCAACAGCGGCGGCCAGACTAAAAACAAGCAGAGCTATGGCTAAAGTCCAAGTGGCTTTCTCCAAAAAGTCGGCCGTCTGACGCACGCCCATAAACTGGTTTGATGCGGCAAAGTTTGAGGCCAATCCGCCGCCTTTTGAGTTCTGAACCAACACTACCAATACCATTAAAACGCTGGCTATCAGGATTAAGATGGAAATAACAACGTACATTTTCCTTGAATTTAATGAATTTTCTTCGTTCGGGTTTCTTCGATTAGGGCCGCAAAGTAACTACTTTTTTCCGGATATTTCAAACTTAATTTTTCCAAAATGCTGATTGCCTTATCGTAATGTCCTTGCCGGATGTAGATATTGGCCAAAGTTTCGCTCACGATATTCTCGCTGTCCACCACGCTGAATTGCGCGGCCTGCATAGGGTTGTAGAATCCTTGCTGCTGGGCGCGGCTGATGACGGGTTTCTCGCGTAGAAACTTTTCGATGAGGGCGTCTTTGCTCTCACTTTCTGCTGTGGCTGCTTGGGGATGACTTTTCTCATCTTCGATCTTACGTATGCGCTCGGCCACCATCCGCTTCAGCTCTTCGAGCGAGCTGCGTCGAAGCTTTTCGTCCTCATCTTCCGGCTCCACATCCCAAATTTTAACGGGCTTGGCTTCTGGCGGTGTGGTCGGTATCTCCTCTGCCGGCTGTGGTTTGGCGGCCGGCCTGACCGATTTGACCGGGGCAGTCTCCGGCAGAGCTTCTGCTATGGGAGCCTCCGGCGCGCCCTCAGCCACATCGGCCGCAACGGGGGGCTCGGCAACTTTTTCCGTCTCCACCGTAACTTCGGTGGCTGCCCTGAACTCATCGGGGAGTACGGCTTGCTCTTTCAAACGACCCATACGGGTGATATGAAGCCGCAACAGGTTGCGGTCGCCCGTGATAGCCGCCGCCATCTTCAACTGGCTGTCGTAGAGGATATGGCTCTCACGGAAAAAATTCATCGCCAGCAAAATGTGGATGCTGCTGCAATAGGGATAACGCACCGCCAGATCCATCAAATCGTTCAGACTCTCCCTGCCCAACAGTTCGGGGTCTTTGAGATGTTGTATAAAAGCCGTTTTATTCATCATGTCATGTCTTTTACCAGTTTACAACAGCCTTGTTGAAGATGTTATCTACTAAAACATCAATGATCTCGGTCATCAACCCGTCCTTGATGCTATTGAGGTCTTGGTCGCTGGGATAGTCCACATAGTGCGAAAACTTGCTTTCGAAATTTTTCGACTCGTCGTACTTATTGCTGAAACGTACATTCACGGTGATGGTCAGCCGGTTGAGGGCGGCCGTCTGGTCGGCCTGGATAGCGGTGGGCGAGGTAACATATTCCACAATTTCGCCTTCAAACTCAAGGTCGCCATTCACCGTAACCATCCGCAGATTGGTCTGGCTCATAAAACGGTTGCGCAACGCATTGGAAAACTGGTCGCTCAGCAGCGGCTCGACAAGAAGGGCGTTGTTTGGAAACTGTTGCACCGAGAAACTCTTTGCCTCGGGCGGAATGCTTGCGCCGGTGAAGGAATAGATTCCGCAGCCTGTGGGCATTAAGGCCGTCAGCACCGTCAGAAAAATCAATAGTATCTTTCTCATATTCACCGTTTTACTATTCATTACTCAGGCATCAATACCGTATTCTTTGATCTTGCGATAGAGAGTCCGCTCGCTGATGCCCAGTTCGCGCGCTGCATTTTTTCGTTTGCCGTTGTGCCTATCCAATGCCTTGCGAATCAGGTCGAGCTCTTTCTTTTGCAACGACAGACTTTCGGTCACCACCTCCGAAGGGTAGAACGACTGGTCTTCGTCATCTTCGTCTATATTAAAGGTGTTAAAATCGGGTATGGCAGCTTCGGCCTTGGCAGGAATCGTACTCAGAATAGGCTGTCCGGTGATTGGCGCAGGATGCACTCCCTCCTCCTTGTCCATCAGGTCGGCAACTGTGCGCTTGAGCTCCATCAGGTCGCGCTTCATGTCGAAAAGCACTTTGTAGAGTAGGTCGCGTTCCGAAATCTTTTCGTCTTCTTTCTCGCCCGGATAGAGGATGGGCAGCGCGCTATGGCTCTCTTTGGGCAGGTAGTGCATCAGGGTGTTGGCCGTGATGGTCTTCGACTTCTCGATGATGCTGATCTGTTCCGTTACGTTCTTAAGCTGACGGATATTGCCGGTCCAACGGAAATTCTCGAGCAAAACCACTGCCTCATCCGTCAGTTGGAGGGGCGGCATACGGTATTTCTCGGCAAAGTCGTTGGCAAATTTCTTGAACAGCAACAGGATGTCGTCTTTGCGTTCGCGCAATGGCGGAATCAGAATGGGCACGGTGTTCAGTCGGTAGTAGAGGTCTTGCCTGAACTTCCCTTTCTCGATGGCTTCGGGGATGTTCACATTGGTGGCAGCCACCACGCGTACATCGGTTTTGATGACTTTTGACGAACCTACCTTGATGAACTCGCCCGTTTCGAGCACCCGCAACAGCCTCACCTGGGTAGATAGCGGCAACTCTGCCACCTCGTCTAAAAAAATGGTGCCGCCGTCCACAACCTCAAAATAACCTTTGCGCGACTCATGGGCACCGGTGAACGACCCTTTCTCGTGTCCGAAAAGCTCCGAATCTATCGTCCCTTCGGGGATGGCTCCACAGTTCACGGCGATATATGGGCCGTGCTTGCGAGCACCCGATTGGTGGATGATCTTCGGAAACACTTCCTTGCCCGTGCCGCTCTCGCCGGTGATGAGCACCGTGAGGTCGGTGGGAGCCACCTGAACGGCTACATGGATGGCCCGCTCCAAAAAAGGATCGTGCCCGATAATCCCAAACCGTTGTTTAATTGCCTGTATATCCATCTGTTGTCAATGCCTTTTTTGATGTATTCCTGTGCATAAACCAGCAGCCACAAGGCTGTCTGTCTGTTTCGCTCTTCGGCTTACGGTTGATGCTCTTATCTTTCAATGATCGCTTGAATTGATTCTCTTTGTTGTCATTTTTGTCTTACCAGCTTGCCGAAATGGTAAATTTAACTGATAATCTTCAATCGAAAAGCGAACTTTCATTTTATCGCAAATGCCAATCGAAGCATTTTATCCGCCATTTTGGCAAGCTATCTATTAACTGCTGCCTATTTCTCTATTCATAAGTTAAACTTGTGTATAAATCTCCACGTCTGAATGCAGCGGAAAGCCGCTCCATATTTAAGTTCCTATAATCGTCATTATATAGTCTATTCAATGCAGCTATTAAAATTCGATTAGCTTCAGTAAATAGAGATTCTTTATGTTGTTCAAAATATTCTTTGGTAGATTCAAAATTTTTATGCGTAAATTGATTGAGTGTTATGTCTAATTTTTTCAATAATAATTTCCCAATAATCATTGACATAAAGTAATTGCTATATGGGATATGCGGATATTGTTCGATAAGTGATAATTTTCGTCTCTGATTATCACAAAATCTATAAATAATTACAGCTATCACAACCTGAGCCGCATTTAAATCAGTTGTATAAACCCTCTCATAAAGGCTTCCAAAAAGTTCTTTCCGTTTAAATTTAGCTAAATGAGGCTGTTCTTTCCATATTGCGTAAATAGCTTGTGCTGCAACAGATAGAGGAATAACAGAATCATACGAGCTTGCAACATCTTTTTTACGTCTATAATTATAACCAAGTTCTTCAATATCTATTTCTAAAGTTCTTTGAATTTTATCATTTGACCTCAAATCACTTAAGTCCACAGGATTTTGACTATTCGTAGCTAAAGTGATTTCATTAATTAAATATTCACTGTCTTCATCGGATACTGATAGTTCATAAAGTCTTACCAAAACGAATACTTGTGAAAAGTCCTCGTCTGGATGTGTTGTGATTGTATGTTGAATTGTTTTACAAGTTTGACCGCCATTGATTATCTGAAGATTCTCAGCAGAAATGTCCCAGTTTTTCTCCTGTAATGCGTTATAGCTAAACTTCCGGCAAATCATCGTGATTCCATTATTCTTGAAATAGAAATTGTCTTTTTTTTCACTCAATAAAGTCCCTTGAATTGCTTCGTTTACCCGATTCCGATTTAACCCCAAATATCTTCTAATGTTTTTTTCCAATAATCCATCTCCATGCGTATCAAAAAGTTTTGCAACTTCTAATACGTTCAACTTACCAATTAAAACACGTTTATAATTGAAATTCTCAACAATACTTGCTCCGTGCATTCTTAGTGATGCCTTGATTCCCTTTGATGATTGAATGAAATCTACAATTGATTCGTGATTTATATGTTCAAATTCAACTTGGTCTTTAGGAAAATTTGCATTTCTTAGATGATGTTCTCCTTCTTGATTCCATTTAAGGCCATTGTTAAATAAAACAACTTTTACTACAGGAATATACCCATCGCCAATTAAAGAGCGAATTTCTTCTATCTCAGCTTTTAGATTTGGGTTTAAAGTGGTAATGTTTTTATCAACATCAAAAATTGTCCAAATCGTATTGACTACTTTTTGGACTTCGTTTGCAGGAAAGTGGGCATCTGTTTCAAGGTTCATTTTATATTTTCCCTGAAAAATTGTAACCGGTAACTCTAAGTCCGTTGTGTCCCCAACATAAATAGAATCAATACCGGCATCACCTCCTCCGTCAGTAAGCATTGAATGAGCCTCTGTTAATTCAATGTTTAAATAGGTTGAAACGGCTAATAAAACAAATGCACGAGAAATTTTTCTATTCTCATCATTTACATCTGCAAACCATTCAGGTTTTTCCTGAATAATTTTCTTAACCCTTTGGTCTATTATATGTTTGTTAATGTCCATTATTTTAAATCATTCATCAAATTTAAGCTATAATTCTAATTTAGCTCTGTGTGCTGTCAGGTTTGCCAGTTTACCGCTAACGTTTACAGCAAAACGATTTTGTTCATTTGTCTTTCCCGTTTCAAAGTTACACAAAAGACTGGTTTACCGCAAGCTGGCACCGGCCTGCTGCTCAAAGGCAAGCTGCAAACGCTGCATGGTTTTGTCAATCACTTTGTCGGTGAGGGTGGCTTCTTTGTCTTGCAGCACAAATCCAAGTGCGTACGACTTCTTTCCGGCGGGTATCTTGTCGCCCTCATAAACGTCGAAGAGGGTCAATTGCCTGAGCAGTCGCGGCTCGGTTTTTAGGGCGATGGCTTCCAAAGTCTCGAAACGCACGCCCTGGTCGAGTACTAAGGCAAGGTCGCGGCGTACAGCCGGAAACTTGGGCAAAGCCTCAAAACGCACGGCCTTTGTCGGGATGAGCGACAGTAGTTGCTGCCATGCAAGACTGGCATAGTACACCGGCTTGCGAATGTCGTAGGCTTTGGTGGTGGCTGCATTCAGAAGCCCGGCGCGGATCAGCGTTTTTTCGCCAAAACGGATTTCGAGTCCGAACTCAAACACATCGTCGGCAAAAGGGGTGGCCTGATGCTTGGTTTCCATCAGACGAAGCTTATACATCAAAGCTTCTACCACTTCTTTCAGATCAAAAAAGTTGACCGCGCCTGAGGCGACATTCCAGTTTTCAGCTTCCCTTTCGCCGGTCAGGAAAAGGTCGAGCCGAAGCTCTTCGAAATAGGGCGCCAGTGGGGCTTCTTCGGTGCTTTTGCGTTGTGCATCGAAATGGTAAACCTTGCCAAACTCAAAAAGCCGTAGGTCGGCATTCTTGCGGTTCTGATTGTAGGCGATGGTTTCTAAACCACCAAAAAGCAGGCTCTGGCGCAGACTGTCCAAGTCTTTGCTCAAAGGATTGAGCATACGCACGCTTTTCCCTTGGTCGAAGCCCGGATGTTTGCTTACGGAATCCGAAGGGACAAGCGAGTTATTCATGATCTCATAAAACCCACGGGCAGCCAGCATATCGGCCACCGCATGTTGCAGCTTGTCGGCATCGTGGCCACGCTGGATGTTCAACGAGGCATTGAGCTTTTCGGGTATGCGGATATTGTCGTAGCCATACACCCTGAGCACTTCTTCGGCAAGGTCGGCCGGACGGTAAACGTCCACCTTATAAGTAGGTACTTCGAGCAGCACCTCTTCGTGGTCTTCGGACACTATCTTCAAACCCAGATCCTGAAGGATGCCGAGTGCCTGACTTTTGTCAATGGCTTGTCCGGCGATGCGGTTCAGATAGTCGAAACGGAGGTTCACACGGGCAGGCTTCACCGGCACCGGATAAACGTCCACAATATCGGACGAGATACTTCCGCCGGCCACCTCTTTGATGAGCATAGCCGCACGTTTCAGAGCGTAGAGGGTATTGTTGGGATCACTGCCACGCTCAAAACGAAACGAGGCATCGGTCTGCAGGCCATGATGACGGGCAGTCTTGCGGATGGTCTTTGAATCGAAGCAGGCACTCTCTAAGAAAATGGCCGTGGTGGATTCCGTCACCCCGCTGCCTAAGCCGCCAAAGACGCCGCCGATACACATGCCTTCTTCGGCATTGCAGATCATCAGGTCGTTGCCGGTGAGTTTGCGTTCCACACCGTCTAAGGTAACGAAGATTGTGCCGGCAGCGGGTTTGCGCACCACCACCTTCTGCCCTTTGATGGCCGATGCATCAAAAGCATGAAGGGGCTGTCCGGTTTCAAAAAGCACATAATTGGTGATGTCCACCACATTGTTGATTGGCCGAAGTCCAATGGCTTTCAGGCGATTTACTAACCATTCGGGCGAGGGTTCCACCTTGATACCGCTCAGCGTCAAACCGGAATAACGCGGACAGGCCTGCGGGTCGTCCACTTCCACCCCGATGGGAAGTTGATGATTATCGGGAGTAAATGCGTCCACATCGGGCAGTTGAAGCCGATAACGACCTTGTCCTTCCCGATGGTTCAGCACAGCGGCAAGGTCGCGAGCCACCCCAATATGGGAAGCGGCATCCGAACGGTTGGGCGTCAGGCCTATCTCAAACACCTGATCGTTCTCTACGGAAAAAATCGTGTGCGCAGGAAGTCCTACCTCCGTCGAAGGATCGAGAACCATGATGCCCTCATGCGAAGTACCCAATCCCAGCTCGTCCTCAGCACAAATCATACCTTCGGAAAGCTCACCACGGATTTTACTTTTCTTGATCTCAAACGACTCCTCACCCTTAAAAAAGATGGTGCCAACAGTGGCCACCAACACCTTTTGCCCTTCGGCAACATTAGGGGCACCACAAACAATGGACAAGGGCTCGCCGCTTCCAACGTCAACCTTGGTCAGACTCAGCTTGTCGGCATTGGGATGCCTCTCACAATACAACACCTTGCCGGTAACCACCCCGCGTAGCCCGCCTTTGAGCGATTCGTATGGATAAATATCTTCTACCTCTAAGCCCGAAGAGGTGAGCGCCTCACCTGCCTTCGCGGCTTCCATGTCAACAGAAATATACTGCTTCAGCCAGTTATAGGAAATTTTCATAGATGTGGGTATGTCATTTTTTTTGAAAGGCAAAAGTAGAGATAAAATGTCAAATTGTCATGTTTATTATTATGGCTTCGCCCGTCAACAATTCATCAAAATCAAGGACCAAGGAAAAAGGGTAATGAATAATGAATAGTGAAGAGTGAAGAGTGAAGAGTGAAGAGTGAAGAGTGAAGAGTGGGTAATTCCATCACAAAACTCGTAAAACACTTAATATTAAACACTAAAAGCCCTTGCCCTGAGCGCAGCTGAAGGGAACAGCCAAAAAAACGAAACACCAAGCATAAACTTTCCTAACTTTGCAGTCAAATTTCAAAACACTTCGTCCATGTCAGGTCTCAAACCCGTTCTTTTGGCTGCCAGCCTCTTTTTCCTGTCCCTCACTGCCTGCAACCCGCCGGCCTCGCAACAACAAACGCCTGAAAATCCTATGGATCAATTACTCGGAAAATATGCCGAAGTCAGCCTGACTTCCGACATTAACCACCTCAGTCCCAACGAAAAAGAAATGCTCGTTCTGCTTTTCAACGCCGCCGACATCATGGACGAGCTTTTCTGGCTCGAACATATCGGCCCGAAAAACGATTTCTTAGCCTCCATCACTGACGAAAAAACACGGAAGTTTGCCGAAATCAACTATGGCCCCTGGGATCAGATGGACAATGAAAAGCCATTTATCGCCTCCTACGGCGAAAAATTCAAAGGCGCCAACTTCTACCCTCACGATATGAGCATGGAAGAATGGGACGCTTTCGACGACCCGCTCAAAACCAACCAGTACACCCTGATCACGCGCGACGAAAACGGCAAACTCCGCACGCAGTGGTACCATCAGGCTTTTAGCGAACAGATTGAAAAGGCCGCCTCCCTCCTCGAAAAAGCCAGCGAACTGTCGGACAACCCTAGCTTTGCCAACTACCTGAAACTGCGTGCCAAAGCCCTGCGTACCGACGACTATTTCGAGAGCGATATAGCCTGGATGAATGTGCGAAACAACAATGTGGACATGGTCATCGGCCCCATCGAGAACTATACCGATGCCCTCTTTGGCTACAAAGCCGCCCACGAAGCTTTCATCCTTATAAAAGATAAGGAGTGGAGCGAGCGCCTCGCCCGCTTTGCCCAATTCCTGCCCGAGCTGCAAAAACAATTGCCCGTAGCCGAAGAATACAAAAAAGAAACTCCCGGTGCCGATGCCGACCTCAACGCCTATGATGCTGTGTATTATGCCGGCGACTGCAACATGGCCGGAAAAACCATCGCCATCAACCTGCCCAACGACGAAAGGGTACAACTGCAAAAAGGCACACGCAAGCTCCAGCTCAAAAACAGCATGAAAGCCAAATTCGACCATATCCTCATGCCCATTGCCGACGTCCTGATCGCCCCCGAACAACGTAAAAACATCTCCTTCGATGCCTTCTTCAGCAATGTGATGTTTCACGAAGTTGCCCACGGTATGGGCATCAAAAATACCATTGACGGCAAATCTACCGTACGCAAAGCATTGAAAGAACAATATTCGGCCCTGGAGGAAGCCAAAGCCGACATCCTCGGACTTTATCTCGTTACACGCCTTCACGAGATGGGCGAGTTTACCGATACCGACATCATGGACAACTACGTCACTTTCATGGCCGGCATCTTCCGTTCGGTACGTTTTGGAGCTGCAAGCGCCCACGGCAAAGCCAATATGCTTACCTTCATGTTCTTCCTCAACGAAGGTGCATTTGTCCGCAATACCGATGGAACCTACGCCATCCAATTAGACAAGATGATGGAAGCCAGCCGCAAACTCACCGGCGCTATCCTCAAGGCCCAAGGCGATGGCGACTACGAGGCTGTAAAAAATTGGATCGCCACCGATGGGGTCATCAAAGCCGAACTCCAGTCCGATCTGGATAAAATCATGGAAAAAGGCATACCGGTGGACATCTATTTTACTATGGGGCCTGCATCTCTCGGTCTCTGATCCTGAATTCTACATACCATGCAACAAATTCATGAGTACCAAGGCTTTTGCAACGCTATCGGTGTTCATGGCTACATGTCAGTACCTACTGTTCATCCGAAAAATCTTTTATTTTCATCCATAAACAATCTGAATACATGAGAAAATCTATCCTCCTCTTATCTTTCCTGCTGGTCATCAGCCTCGGAAAGGTAGTTGCCGACGAAGGCATGTGGCTGCCAATGCTGGTGCAACGGCTCAATTACACCGATATGCAGAAAGCCGGCCTTCAGCTCACCGCCGAAGAAATTTACAGCGTCAACCACAGCAGCCTGAAAGATGCCATCATAGGCCTGAGTAACGGCCCCACCCCTAGTGGGTATTTCTGTACCGGCGAGATTGTCTCGGGCCAAGGCCTCATCTTCACCAATCACCACTGTGGCTACGACGCCATCCAGAAACACAGCACCGTGGAGCACGACTACCTCACCGATGGTTTCTGGGCTGCTAATCTGTCCGAAGAACTTCCTAACCCCGAACTCTCGGTCTCCTTCTTAGTGCGCATGGAAGATGTTACCGACTCGGTGTTGGCCGTGGTCAACGACACCATGGATGTACAGGAACGCGCTGCCGCCATTCGCAAGAAAACCGCCGAACTGCGCAAAAACAACAGCGACAACGGACGGTACAACGTGGTGGTGAAGAGCTTCTTCGAAGGCAACGAATACTATCTCTTCGTCTATGAAGTGTTCACCGACGTACGTTTGGTGGGAGCTCCGCCTTCATCTGTCGGCAAGTTTGGCGGCGATACCGACAACTGGATGTGGCCCCGCCATACGGGCGACTTCAGCATCTTCCGCGTCTATTGCGCCCCCGACGGCAAACCTGCCAACTACAGCCCCGACAACGTGCCATTGCAGCCAAAACACCACCTCCCGGTGAGCCTCGACGGCGTGAAAAAAGACGACTTTACCATGATCTGGGGCTTCCCCGGCAATACCGACCGCTACCTTACCAGCTTCGGAGTTAACTTCAACCTGAACAACCAGTATCCCGCTATCATCGAACTGCTGGGACGGAAACTCGATGCATGGAAGTCCTTTATGGAGGCCGATACAAAGGTAAAAATCCAGTATGCCTCAAAACACGCCTCTATGGCCAACACCTGGAAATACCTCATCGGACAAACCCGCGGCCTGAAACGACTCAATGTGAAGGAGAAAAAGGAATTCCTCGAAAACGACTTCACCCAATGGGCTGCCGGCGACGAACAACGTAGCCAACGCTACGGAACGGTGCTTGCCGACCTGCATAACGGCTACAGCCAGATGGCTGCCACTATCCGTCCTATGCTTTACACCAATTTAGCCGGATTGGGCGGCGCAGAAATCATCGGATATGCCTTTGAGTTTGCTTCGCTGAAGGAATTGCTCAAACCCATCAGCAAAAAAGACCTGCCTAAAGACAAAGAGATGGCCGCCAAAGCTTTGCAGGAACGTCAGGAAAAACTCGCTACCACCATCAACAACCTGCGTGAAGGCGTGCAGGAGCAGTTCAAAGATTATTATGCCCCTGCCGACCAAAAGGTGATGGCTGTACTCTTTGACAGTTATGCCCACGAAATGCCCATAGAGCTGCAAGCCGAGGCTTTCGTCGCCATGCTCGCCAAAAAAGACGGTAACACCGAAGCCCTCGCCGCCGAAGTGTTCAACAACTCTATCTTTGCAAGTCCCGAAAAGGTGAATGCCTTTTTAGATAAGCCTAACCTGAAAGCCCTCGAAAAAGACCCCGCCCTGCGCCTGGCCGACAGCTTCATGGGCAAAGCCATGGAAGCCGCTGGAGGTTTCCGAACCGCTCAGGCTTCGTTGGCCACCGCCAAACGCCTTTTTCTCGAAGGACTGCGTAAAATGCAAGCCAACAAAGTGTTCTACCCCGATGCCAACAGCACCATGCGCATGACCTACGGTAGCGTCCAGGATTACTATCCCGCCGATGCCATCCACTACGACTATATATCCACCGCCAAAGGCATACTCGAAAAAGAAGACCCCACAAACGATGAGTTCATTGTGCCGCCTTACCTCAAAGAACTGATCGAAAAACAAGACTTTGGCCCTTATGCCGATGACAACGGAAAACTCATCGTTTGCTTCCTGAGCACCAACGACATCACCGGCGGAAACTCCGGTAGCCCTATCATCAACGGCAAAGGCGAACTCATCGGACTTGCCTTCGACGGCAACTGGGAAGCCATGAGTGGCGACATCGCCTTTGAGCCTGCCTTGCAGCGTACCATTAACGTGGACGTGCGTTATGTGCTGTTCATCATTGACAAATACGCCGGAGCAACCCGACTTATTGACGAACTCACCATCCACAAATCGGAACCAAAACCCATCCGCATCGAAAAAATTTGATCACTCCTAAAGACGAAAAACGGAAATCAAAGGCTATCCAAACCTCACTGAACTCCGCAAATCATCCCACAAAAACGTTTAGACACCCCAAAGTCTAAACGTTTTTTTATGGCACAAAGTCCAAATAAGTAATGAATAATGAATAGTGAATAGTGAATAATGAATAATGGGTAATCCCATTACAAAACTCGTAAAACATTGAATATTAAACACTAAAAACCAAAAGCTAATCGCCATTTCCCTGAGCACAGCCGAAGAGAAAAAACCCTTGCCCTGAGCCCAGCCAAAGGGAAAAGCCAAAAAAAATCCCAAACCCCTTGCATATTTCAAATCATTGAGTAATTTTGCTACTCATACTCAACCCATCTACGGATGAAATTGAACAGAAAACGGATGAAATTGGTGATGGGTTAGGGGTGATGAGTGATGAGTTTGTAACTGATAGATAATCCGATAACATGAAAACACATCAGGATCTGGAAGTTTGGCAAAAAGCGATTGGTTTTGTGACTCAAGTATATAAATTTACTGAATCATTTCCTAAAAGCGAGATTTATGGTTTAACCAATCAAATCAGAAGAGCATCGGTTTCAATACCTTCAAATATTGCTGAGGGTTCTGCAAGGAACACCTCAAAAGATTTTAGTCATTTTCTTGCCATTACTCTTGGGTCGATTGCTGAATTGGAAACACAACTCATTATCGCGAACAATCTTGAATATTTGAACCACGAACAAGTTGAAGAATTAATTTCTACCCTGATTTCAATACGTAAAATGACCTTAGGACTTAAAAAATCCCTCAACAAACCCACCCCCTAACCCATCACCCATCACCCATCACCCATCACCCAAATGCTCGACGCCCTCATCACTTCCCGCACCCGCATCAAACTCATGCTGAAGTTCTTCCTCAACACTTCCAGCACCGGCTACCTGCGTGGTCTCGAAGCTGAATTTGGCGACAGTACCAATGCTATACGCCTTGAGCTCAACCGTTTTGAAGAAGCCGGACTGCTCGAGGCACATAACGACGGCCATCGAAAAATTTTCCAGGCCAACAAAAAACACCCACTATTCTCCGACATTCAAAGCATCATCCGAAAATATATCGGCATTGACGATATCATCGAACGCGTCATCAACCAGCTTGGCGAGCCTGAAGAAGTTTACCTGATTGGCGACCTCGCCCGCGGCCTCGACTCCAACCAACTCAACCTCATCATCGTGGGGCAAAAAACCGACCTTGACTACCTGGAATCCCTTGTAGGTAAAGCCCAACCCATGATCTCCCGTAAAATTGGCTACCTCGTCCTCACCCCCGACGAGTTCAACATCCAGCGCCCCTACCTCAATCAGGAAAAACTCCTGAAGGTCTGGGAAAAAACCGACTAAAGGACGAAAAATCCTTAGTCATTTAAAATACATGATATCAGTTCCTTGCAAGCAAAGCTTGGGACTTAGAAGGCGAAGCCGTATCTTAATGAAGAGTGAATAGTGAATAGTGAATAATGTTTAGTCCAGGCGTAAAATGAAAAATGTTTTAAAGGATAAATCCTTTCTATTTGCGCTGAAAGTGGTCGAGGTTTACAAACAGATGATTGCTGAGCATAAAGAATATGTATTGAGCAAGCAGTTTCTCAAAGCTGGAACCGCAGCAGGTGCGCTCATCCGCGAAGCCGAATTTGCCCAATCAAAAGCCGATTTCATATCAAAACTCAGCATCGCTCTCAAAGAAGTCAACGAAACACAATATTGGATAGACCTGCTCGAAGCTGGCAAATATATCACTTCTGAAACAAAGTCAATACTCGTAAAAGAAATTAATGAAATACTACCCCTACTCATCTCATCTATTAAAACAGCTAAAAGCAATTTAATGAAGAGTGAATAGTGAATAGTGAATAATGTTTAGTCCAGGCGTAAAATGAAAAATGTTTTAAAGGATAAATC